>NZ_JBIAPT010000043.1:0-27099 GCF_042888425.1 Streptomyces sp. NPDC002889 | reverse complement strand
TTCCCTCTTCCGCCGCAACGGCTGGCTGTAGTTCCCCAAGTGGCGCCTGGTGAAAGCGCCTTCGGACCGGTACGCGCGGGAACGCACGAGAGACGCACCCGGCTCGCTCTGCCTTCAGCGGGTTCGTTCGGCTTCTGTTGCCTGCGTCGGCACGGGCACGAACGGAGCGACGGCCAACCAACATGGGTGGCTCTACCGCTGGTAGCGCGCGAGCACCGGATTGCCGTCGTCGACCAGCCGTTTCTCCAGCTCCTCGGCGTCGATCGCACCGCTGTAGAACTCCTGGTACGCCGGTGTGGCCACCTTGTCCTTCCACTCGGGGTAGCCGCGCACCGACTGCGCGGGAGCCGGGCGAAGATGGGCCGCGAGCGCCGCGCCCGTGGCCCAGCCGTCCTTCGCGGTGCGCAGCGCCGGATCGCGCAGCGCCTCGATACCCGTAGGCAGCATCCAGTCGCCCAGCGCCAGCCGCACCATGTTCGGCGGCTGCAGCATGAAGTCGATGAACTGCGCCGCTTCCTTCTTGTGTGCGCTGTCCTCGGCCACGGAGAGGGTCTGCGGGCTCACACCCTGGGCAGGTCCGCCCGGCCCGGCCGGGGCGGGCAGCACCGTCCACTCGAAACCTTCAGGCGCCTGCTGCACGATCTGCTGCCGGTAGGAGAATCCCAGCGGCACCATCGCGTACTTGCCGCCGAAGAAGCCGGGCAGGGTGTCCGAGCCGCCCACCCCGAGGGTGCTGCGGGCGGCGCTTCTGTCCGTGTTGACCTGGTCACGGATCGTACCGGGCACCACGGCGTCTCCGCGGGTGAACCCGATGGTGACCTTGCCGTCGTCGCCGCGGCGGAAGAGCCTGCCGCCCGCGGACAGCCCGAGGTTGAGGGTGACGGACACCGGTTCCTTCAGCGGCCAGGCGACACCGTACCTGCCCTCCCCCATCTGCCGGGTGAGTTCCTTGGTGACCTCGCGGAACTCCTCCCAGCTCCAGGGCTCGTCGACGCTCGGGACCCGGACACCGGAGGACTCGAGGAGCTTCCTGTTGGCGATCAGGACACGGGGCTCCTGCAGGAAGGGCACGCCGTGGATGCCCTCGCCGAAGGTGGTCGTCTGCCAACTGGACTGCGGGATGTCGGACTTCAGACGCTCGGGCAGCAGCTCGCGCAGATCGGCGAGATAGCCTCCGTAGGCGAAGTCGGCGAGGTCGTCGGAGGCGTCATGGATGATGTCCGGTGCCTCGCCGCCCTCGAAGGAGGTGAGCAGCTGGTCGTGCACGCTGTCCCAGCTGCCCTGGACGTACTCGACCTGGATGCCGGGATGGGTGGTGTTCCACTCCTTCACCAGTTCCTTGTTGGCGTCCACGGACTCCTTCTGCCAGGCGAGGGACTGGAAGCGGAGCCGGATCGTCGCGTCGGACTCCCCGCCGTCCCCTCCGCAGCCGGTCAGCAGCAGTGCGAGCGCGGCGAGAACCGCCGGCAGCATACGTACGTGCATCAGCTCTTCACCGCCCCGGCCAGCATGCCGCCTGTGATCCGCTTCTGGATGACCGCGAAGATGACGAGCGACGGGAGCGTCGCGAGGAACGCGGCCGCGGCGAGCGGTCCGAGGTCGGCGGCACCTTCCGCGCCGAGGAAATGCGTGAGGACGACCGGCAGGGTCTGTTTCTCGGGGGTCTTGAGCAGGACGAGTGCGAAGAAGAACTCGTTCCACGCGGTGATGAACGCGAACAGCGCGGTGGCGACGATGCCCGGGGCGAGCAGTGGCGCGGTGACCGAGACGAGGGTGCGGACCCGTCCCGCCCCGTCGACGGCCGCGGCCTCCTCCAACTCGCGCGGCACGGCCCGTACGTACCCGACCAGCATCCACAGAGCGAACGGCAGCGACCAGACCACGTACACCGTGACCAGACCGACCAGGGTGTTGATCAGATGCAGGTTCTTCAGGACGAGGAACAACGGAATGATCACCAGGACGAAGGGGAACGCCTGGCTGACGACGACCCAGCCGGTTGCCGCCGTGGCGAGCTTGCCGCGGGTGCGGGCCATCGCATAGGCCATCGGCGTCGCGATCACGACGGCGACAAAGGCGGCGGCGAGGGCGGCCAGCAGGCTGTTGCCCGCGGCCCGCAGCAGCGGCTGCTCGTCGAAGGCCTGGCTGAAGTTCTCCAGAGTCGGGTTCTCCGGGATCCAGGTGGGGTGCAGCGAGCCGAGTTCACGTGGCGGCTTGAAGGCGGTCGAGACCAGCCACAGGAACGGGAAGGCGAGGAAGACGAGATAGCACAGCAGCGCCACGTACTGGCCGGCGCGCGCGGACCTGCCGGTGCGGAGGGCCGTCATATGTCCTCCCCTCCCTTCAGCCGTCCTACGAGGTAGAACGCGAGCATCACCGAGACGACGGCGACCATGACGCAGCCCATCGCCGCCGCGTACCCGAACTGGCCGTACCGGAAGGCCTCTTCGTAGGCGAAGAGCATGGGCAGGCGGGTACGCCCGCCCGGTCCGCCGCCGGTGAGCACGTACACCAGTGCGAACGCGTTGAAGTTCCAGATGAAGTTGAGCGCGGTGATCGCGAGGGCGACGGGCTTGAGTGCCGGCCAGGTGACGGTACGGAATCGCCGCCAGGCACCCGCGCCGTCCAGCGCCGCGGCCTCGTGGAGCTCGTGCGGGGTGTTCTGGAGCCCTGCGAGCAGGGCGACGGTGGTCTGCGGCATACCGGCCCAGATGCCGACGGCGATCACGGCGGGCAGCGCTGTGGCGAGTCCGGTCAGCCAGTCCCGGCCGTCACCGAGGCCCAGGCCGCGGAGGGTCTCGTTGAGGATACCGGCGTCGGGGTGGTAGACGAGCCGCCACATGATGCCGACGACCACCTCGGGCATGGCCCAGGGGATGATCGCCAGCGCCCGGGCGAGCCAGCGCAACCGCAGTCGCTGGTCGAGCAGCAGGGCGAGGCCGAGGGCCAGCAGGAACTGCGGGACGCTGACCCCCACCGCCCACAGCAGGCCGATCCGGAACGAGTCCCAGAACAGCGTGTCGTGCAGCAGGTCCTGGAAGTTCAGCGCCCCGATCCACTCGGTGGGCTCGGTGCGGCCCGCCTGGGAGTCGGTGAAGGCCAGCGCGATGCCGTAGAGGAGGGGGCCGACGCTCAGCACCAGGATGGGGATCAGTGCCGGAAGGACGAGGAACCAGGCTCCGTGGTCCGCGCGTTTCCCGGACCGCGCCGTTGCGGTCGCCCATGTCACGTCATCGACTCCTTCGGGCGGCTCGTCCTGATCACTGCGGTATCCACCGGATCGTGCCGCCCTGGCGGCCCCCGTCATCGTCCTGACGGTCCGTGGACTCGTCAAGGCAGCGTGCACGGATGCGAGACTTTGGCGGATTCGCAACAGCGGTGAGCGGTGGGAGTGGCCGATGGACGAGGCGCAGGCACGCGAGGTACTGGCGGCCGCCGGGCTCCCGGCCGACGCGACGCTGCTGGCGCTCGGCGAGAACGCCGTGTTCGCGGCGGGCGATCTGGTGGTGAAAGTGGGCCGGGACGCCGAGCTGCTGCCCCGGGCCGAGCGCGAACTGGCCGTCGCCGCCTGGCTGGCCGACGCCGGTGTGCCCGCGGTACGGGCCGCCGAGCCGGAGCCCCGGCTTGTCGCGGGCCGTCCGGTGACCCTCTGGCAACGGCTGTCGGATGCCGTACGTCCTGCGCAGTCCGCCGATCTGGCCGGTCTGCTGCGCCTGGTCCACGCGCTGCCCTCCCCCTCGTTCACGCTTCCCCGCCGCGAGCTGCTCGGCGGTGTCGAACGGTGGCTGCGGCTGGCGGGCGAGGCGATCGACCCCGCCGACGCGGCGTATCTGCGAGCGCGCCGCGACGGGTTCGCCGACGCGGCGGCCGGACTCGTCCCGCATCTGCCGCCGGGCCCCATCCATGGCGACGCCCTGCCCCGCAACGTCCATGTGGGTCCGGACGGCCCGGTACTCGTCGACCTCGAGACGGTCTCGTCGGACCTGCGCGAACACGACCTGGTGGTCATGGCGCTGTCCCGGGACCGGTACGGTCTCGACCCCGGCGCCTACGACGCCTTCACCGAGGCGTACGGCTGGGACGTACGCGACTGGGAGGGCTGCGCGGTCCTGCGCGGCGCCCGGGAGACGGCGAGCTGTGCGTGGGTGGCCCAGCACGCGCCGGCCGACCCCAAGGCCCTCGCCGAGTTCCGCCGCCGGGTGGCGTCCCTGCGCGAGGACGACCCCGAGGTGCGCTGGTACCCCTTCTGACCGTCGCTCAGCTCACGGCCGGGGTGAGATCGCGCAGCGGCCAGGAGGCATCCACCACCGCACCCTCGGTGCTCTTCTTGCGCAGGAAGCGCTGGAAACAGGCCGCTGTGTCGGCGTGCCTGGCTCATGCCTCTGGTTCAGTCCGGCACCCTCTCGGTGAAGTCGATGTCGGTGCCGTGGGGGTCGGCGGCCGGTAGCACACGCCGGTGAGCTGTTCCGACAGACGCCAGAGGCGACGCGCCGTGATGGTGTCCCGCATGGCGCGCTCACCCTCGCGCAGGACGGGTTCGCCGCGCAGTTGCAGCAGCCCGTCGGGCACGACATAGCTACCTCCCGGCAGATCCGGGACGGTCGCGGCATGGAGGGAGGTCTTGGCGCCAGTGGGAGTGGGGCGGAACACGGAGCGCACGAGCAGGCGTACCAGGGCCCCGTACAGCCGTCCCCGGTCGCTGTTGGCGCCGCCCGTGAGCACATTGGTGCGCGTGAGTCCGGGGGCGACGGCCATGCTGCGCAGCCTCAGTCCGGCCGCGTCGGCCCAGCGTTGCAGCTCCACGGCAAAGTAGAGGTTGGCGCGCTTGGACTGGAGATAGGCGAACACCGTGCGATAACGGCGTTCGGCGTTGAGGTTGTTCAGGTCGAAGCGGGCGAAGCGCTGGCCTTCGCTGCTGACGGTGACCACACGGGGGTCAGCCGCGGTGAGCAGACGGGGCATCAGCAGCCCGGTGAGGGCGAACGTACCGAGGTGGTTGATGCCGAACTGCGACTCGAAGCCGTCAGCGGTCCGCGCGAACGGCACCATCGCGACACCGGCGTTGTTGACCAGCAGATCGAGGTTCTCGTGGTCCCAGCCGTCGGCGAAGTCACGAATGGAGCCCAGGTCGGCGAGGTCAAGTCTGCGTAGTTCCGCCCGGGCACCGGGCACCTCGCCGCACAGCCGTCGCAGGGCGGCCTGTCCACGTTCGGGGCTGCGGCAGGCCAGGACGACGTGGGCGCCGCGGCGAGCGAGTTCACGGGCGGTCACATAGCCGATGCCGCTGTTGGCACCGGTCACGACGGCCAGGCGCCCCGACTGGTCGGGGATGGAGGCCGACGTCCACCTTGCGTGGGCGACCTGCGGCACAGTCGGACTTCCAGGTCGGTGACCTGCTCCGCAAGGGGCGGCCCCGGCACCTCCGGTAGCGGTCCCGTTGGGGTCGTGTGCCATGGGATTCCTCTTCACAACAAGTGGTGGGATTGGGCGCGCACGTCCGCGCGGGTGAGCCGCGTACCGCGTCGCACCCATGACGGCCTGCATTCCAGTAGGACGACGAGCCGATCTATCGCAACGGGAAGTTGCGATAGCCTGAGCGTGCCATGCCTGCGTCGCCACGTCAACGCAACTGGGAGTTGCAATGGAGTCTGCTGACCCTCCGATGGGCCAGGCCCGCACGGCCGGGCGAGGTAAGAGGATGCGCGCCGCCGTCCTCGCGGCGACCCTTGCCGAGCTGACCGAGACCGGCTACCCCGCCCTGACCATCGACGGCGTCGCACAACGAGCCGGGGTCCACAAAACGACGATCTACCGGAACTGGAAGGACCGCGAGCGTCTCGTCGCCGATGCGCTGGTAGGCCACTTCGCCGTGGACATCCCCATTCCCGACACCGGAGCGATCGAGAGCGACCTGCGCGAGCTGGCACGTTCCCTTGTCGCCACCATGACCACCGAGGGAGGCCGAGCCCTGCTCGCCGCAGTGCTCTCCGACGCCGTCCGGCTCCCGGAACTCGCGGGAATCAAGCGCGCCCTGTTCGACGACCGCTTCCGTCGCGCGGGACCAGTCGTCACCCATGCTGTCGAGCGCGGCGAACTGCCCGTAGGAACGGATCCGACGGAGCTCCTGAAGACCCTTGTCGCACCGATCTACTTCCGGCTCCTGCTCACCGGGGAATCGGTCGATGAGGCCACCGCGGAGCATGCGGTCCAGGTCGCACTGGCTGCCGCCCGCGCCCGAGTGCTGTCCTCGCCCCGCCGTCATCGATGACCGGTCGGCACCGTCGGCGAGAGCACCGGCATCACGAACCGCAGTGCGTCGACGGATGCCGGCCGGCCCCCGCGAAGCGCGTCAGCGACTGTGCGGGATGACGGGCCACGCAGGCTCGATCTGCGCCGTCGGATTCGACGTGCGCCGCAAGTATCTCTGCAAGGAGGCCGACTGCTCGGCCGCCGCACGCACTTGAAGTTCATGCAGATCCGCCAGCGGCACCGAGCCTATGGAGGGGTGCGTCTCACCCATCCGCCGCGCAGTGCGGGCGGCGGCCACAGCGTCGGCTCCCGCGTTGTGCGCCTCGTCGAGCGGCACCCCGTAGTGTGCGCACAGCGCCTCCAGGGTGCGCCTCCCCTTCCGGTACCGGTCCGCATGCTTGTCGAGGACAAGTGGATCGATGACCGGGGACGGCGTCGCACCCAGCCGCTCCGAGAGCGGTTCGACCTCGTGCCGCCGGCACTCCCGGTCCAAGAGGGAGAGGTCGTACCGCGCGTTCATCACCACCAGCGGCGTGCCGGAACGGAGGACCTGCGCGACGAGCCGGGTGATCTCTTCGATCGCAGGAGCAGCCGAGACCCCGTGCCTGCGGGCCTGATCCGTGGAGATGCCGTGGATCGCCGCAGCCTGCTCGGGAATCACCACTCCGGGGTCGAGCAGCCATGTCCGCTCCTGCGCGAGGCGCCCGCCCGAATCCAACGTGACAACTGCCGCAGTGACGATGCGATCGGTCTCGATGTCGGTGCCCGTGGTCTCGAGGTCGAATGCAACCATCGGCCCGCTGGACCAGCTCATCACAGCGCCCCCGTTCCCGAACCAGCCATCGGCTCATGGTTGTCGAGAGGATCGATGCCGGTGGTCTCCAGGTCGAAGCCGACCAGCGGCTCACGGTGCCAGGCCATGGTTGCCCCCTTCTTCGGTGATGCGGTGGTGCTCCCCCAGTTGACGACCACTCTCGCACGCGCCACTGACAGTCAGGACACGGGCCGCGAATCGGTCCACACCGACTCGAACTCCTCGCGATAGGTCTGGAAAAGCCCGGTTTCACCGTCATGCCCCGTGCGCACCACGGAGCGTCCGCCGCCGCGCAGCACCAGCACGGGAGCCTCCATACCGCGGGCCCGGCGCAGATAGGACTGGACGACCGCGAGCCCGTCGGCGCCATCGCCGTCGACCAGATAGGCGGTGAAGCGGGGCGTCTCGTCGAAGACCTGGATCTCGAAGGCGCCGGGGTCGCGCAGCCGGGAGCGGACACGGCGCATATGGAGGATGTTCATCTCCACCGTGCGGCTCAACTCACCCTTCCTGATGTTCAGTTCGCGCTCCCGGCGTTTGACCGCACTGCTCGCCGGATTGAGGAACAGCAGCCGGACCCGGCACCCCGACTCGGCGAGCTTGACCAGCCTGCGGCCGGAGAAGTTCTGGACCAGCAGATTCAGGGCTATGCCGATGGCGTCGAGGCGTCGTGCGCCGCCGAAGAGGTCCTCGGCGGGCAGCTGGCGCTGCAGCCGCACCCGGTCGGGGTGGACGGAGACCACGTCCGCGTAGCGGTCGCCGACCAGGTCTTCGACGGCGTCGACGCGGAGACGGTCCGCGGAGGGCACGCCGGCGCCGCTGCCGAGAATCTCGAGCAGCCGGGACGAGGCACGCTCGGCCTGGGCGAGTACCGCCTCGTTCAGAGCCCGGTTGCGGGAGACGACGTTGCGGGTGACCTCCAGCTCGTCGAGGGCGAGTTCGACGTCGCGCCGGTCGTCGAAGTACGGCTCGAAGCACGGCCAGTGCTGGACCATCAGCTCCCGCAGCTGGGGCAGGGTCAGAAAGGAAAGCACATTGTCGTCGGCCGGATCGAGCAGGTATCCCTTGCGGCGGGAGACCTCTCGTACCGCCACGGCGCGCTGGACCCACTCCTGGCCCGCAGGGCCGGCCGCGGCGACCACCCAGTCCTCGCCGTGGACCGGGTCGTAGATGGGGCGCAGCACCGCGGCCACCACGGCCCGCAGCCGCTGTTCCACCAGATTCAGCCAGATGTAGGCCCGCCCGGCGCGTTGGGCGCGCGTACGCACCTCGCTCCAGGCGTCCGCACCCCAGTCCAGCTCCGCCCCGATCTCCATCGGTCGCGCGAGCGAGACCGCTCCTGGCGGGACCTCGGCGGAGTCCCCCTCGTGACCTGCGTCACCGGGGGGTAGCTCCAGCCCTCCCGAGCTCACCCGCGCACCGCCTTCCCTGCCCCCTTCAACGATCAAGGAAGCGTACTCCGGGAGCGGGAGACGGTGCAGCAGGATCGTCAGGCTGGTTCCTCAACTTCCGTGATTGTGCTTGCCGTTCTGATCGGCGAGATCGGCCGGAGTGAGCGGATTCATAGCGGTTACGTCCCTGGGGGCGAGCTGGAAGCCCTGCCAGTGGACCGGCATGGGCTGCTGGTCCTCGTCCCGGGCGATGTGGTGGAACCCGATGTTGACCCAGACGACAGGATTGGTGAGATTCTCACCGTTGACCCATTTGTCCACGCTGTCCGGGGTGTTGCGACCGCAGTCGCGGATGTTGTTGCTGGCGAACTGCTCACAGGCGCGGTTCTGCGTGAAGAAGATGTCGTGCTTGGTGAATCCGCGGCCGGCGTGCTTGGCCGAGGTGCCGGGCACGATCTCGTAGGAGCGGGGGTGCCCGTCCTTGTTCTTGCCCCTCTCGCTCACCACGCGCCACCAGCGCATGGTGCGGGCGTCCCCGGCCAGCTCCTTGGTGACCGGCGTCCGGGTCGTCCTCACCTTCGGGCTGCCGTTGCCGGTCGGCGCGGTGACCTTGGAGTCGTACTGCTCGATCCGGCCCTTGTTGCTGCCGTCCAGGCCGAAGTCCAGCCGCCAGAAGACATTGTGCGAGTGGCTGGTGGCGTAGTCGCGGGCACCCTTGCCGATCGGCCAGCCGCGTCCGTCGGTCCCGTTGTAGTCGTCGGGCGCAAGGCTTCCTGTCGCGCCGACGTTGGCGGCGATGGTGCCGTCGGAGGAGAAGCGCCATTCGGTGATGTACTCGTACCAGGCCACCTTGTTGACGGTGTAGAGCAGCAGGTCCTTGCCCTGCGACTGCCAGACCTTGGTGCCTTCGTCGTTGGCCAGCCGGTAGGCGTGGCCACGTGAACGGGTCGTGGTGCACAGGCCGTTGACGTAGCCCGCCTCCGGCACCTTGACCTTCTTGACGGTGCCGCCGGGGCATTCACCGCCCTTGAGGTTCTGCAGCCCCCAGCCGAATCCGGCGCCCGTGAGGTCGTCGTACTCGGCGCCGCCGTCGTCGTACGGCACATGTATCTGTGCCAGCTTGGCGGTGTTGATGACGCGGATGGGGCGGGGCTCGCCCTTGGGCTGGTAGGTCACCTTGTCCAGGATCAGACCGGAGTCGGTGTCGTAGCGCCAGCACATGCGCCAGGTGGTGCCACCGTCGAGCGTCTGCTGGATACGGAAGGCGTCGCTGCAGTCGGACCGGGGCGGAGCGGCCTTGGCGGCGGAGGGTGCGTCGGCCGGGGCTGCGGACGCCGGACCGGTCGCCGCGCCGACACTGCCCAGCAGCGCGGCCGCGGCAAGCAGTGCGCCCCGGCTGCGGGCACGCGAAACTCTGTTGACGTGCATGACGTACGAACTCCCTCGTGACGGAAGTGCGGAAAGGGAAGCGGTGGCGTGGCGGGGCGGGCCGGGTCAGCCGACGCGGGCAACGGTCCTGGCGCTCAGATCGACGATCAGATTGCGCGTGTCGATCCAGGCGCCGTCCTTGACCTTGGTGACCATGCGGACACAGCGGTGCTCGCCGCACTCGGCGAGCTTGTCCGGAACGTTCTCCTCGCGGTACGGGCGGTAGACGTCTCCGTTGAACCACAGCTGGTCGGGTGTGGTCAGGGGCTTGCCCGTGGCGTGCTGGTAGTCGGCCTTGAGGTCCGCGCCGAGCGGGTCCCCGAGGATCAGCTCGAGTGCCTCACGCAGTTCCTCGCGGTGCGGCGAGGGCTGGACCCCGTGCTGGGTGCCGGTCCGCTCGACCTTGCCGGTGTCGAGGTTGACGGTCTTGGTGACCAGCTCGTCGCTCCGGTAGTCGTAGAAGCGCACCTCGGCGCGACGCGGCCCGGCGTCCGCCTCGGACGGCAGCGGCTCGGCGAGGTTGGTGGTCAGATGGTGCGGGCCACGGTCGCCCGTCACACTGCGGCCTTCCGCCCTGGCGGCCGGCGAGAGCGCGAGCTGCTCGGCGCGTTCCAACTCGTCATCGGTGAGCGGATCCCGCCCCACTCCCCGTTCCCCCTCTGCGGGCGCGTCGGCGATCACGCCCGGCCGGGGCGCATCAGCGGATCCCCGACCGTCCGCCGCTGCCTGACCGCCGCGGCCCTGCTCCTGGCTCCCGTTCCGGCTGCCGGAGTCGTCGGCCCCCGCGGGGCCCGGCAGCGTGATGGCGACCATGGCAGCGGTCGCTGTCACCGCTATGGCGGCACCCGCCACAAGTTTTCCCAGGTGGCGGCGCACTGTCTGGCGCACTGGTCCCCCTTTTCCCCCTTGTTTCCCTGCGGTCACCCGGTAGGACGGCCCGAAGTCCTAGGAGGTTGCCCCACTTTGGGGGAGGATCTTGGCCAAGTTGCCCGCACCACCCGGATCAGAAGTGGAAGAGTCATATCTATGCAGGTCTGGCCGGGACAGGCGTATCCGCTCGGCGCCACGTACGACGGCGCCGGCACCAATTTCGCGGTGTACTCAGAAGCCGCGCGACGCATCGAGCTGTGTCTGCTGCACGAGGACGGCTCGGAGACCGCAGTGGAGCTGCGGGAGACCGACGCGTTCGTGCGGCATGCCTATCTGCCGGGTGTGATGCCCGGCCAGCGCTACGGCTTCCGGGTCCACGGCCCCTATGTGCCCGAGCGCGGCCAGCGCTGCAACTCGGCGAAGCTGCTGCTCGATCCGTACGCGCGTGCGATCAGTGGCGAGATCGAGTGGAACGAGTCGGTGTACGGCTACCACTTCGGCAGACCGGAGTCCCGCAACGACCTGGACTCCGCCCCGCACACGATGTCGTCCGTGGTGGTCAATCCGTACTTCGACTGGGGCGACGACCGTCCACCGCGCACGGACTACCACCGCACGGTGATCTATGAGGCCCATGTGAAGGGCCTGACCATGCTCCACCCCGAGCTGCCGCCCGAACTGCGCGGTACCTACGCCGGGCTCGCGCACCCCGCCGTGATCTCCCATCTGACCGAACTGGGCGTCACCGCACTCGAGTTGATGCCGGTGCATCAGTTCATCAACGACAACCGGCTGGTGGACACCGGACTGAACAACTACTGGGGCTACAACACCATCGGCTTCTTCGCACCGCACAACGCGTACGCCTCCTGGGGCGACCGGGGAGAGCAGGTGCTGGAGTTCAAGCAGGCCGTACGGGCACTGCACCAGGCGGGCATCGAGGTCATCCTCGACGTGGTCTACAACCACACCGCGGAGGGCAACCACCTCGGGCCCACGCTCTCCTTCCGGGGTCTGGACAACGCCTCGTACTACCGGCTCTCCGAGGACCGCCGCTACTACACGGACACCACCGGCACCGGGAACTCCCTGCTGATGCGCAGCCCTCATGTGCTGCAGCTGATCATGGACTCGCTGCGCTACTGGGTGACCGAGATGCATGTGGACGGCTTCCGGTTCGATCTCGCGGCCACCCTGGCACGGCAGTTCCACGAGGTGGACCGGCTCTCCTCGTTCTTCGACCTGGTCCAGCAGGACCCGGTGGTCAGCCAGGTGAAACTGATCGCCGAGCCGTGGGACGTCGGCGAGGGCGGCTACCAGGTGGGCAACTTCCCGCCGCTGTGGACCGAGTGGAACGGAAAGTACCGCGACACGGTGCGGGATCTGTGGCGGGGCGAGCCACGCACGCTCGCCGAGTTCGCCTCACGGCTGACCGGCTCCTCCGACCTCTACCAGGACGACGGCCGGCGGCCGCTGGCCTCCATCAACTTCACCACCTGCCACGACGGGTTCACGCTGCACGATCTGGTCTCGTACAACGACAAGCACAACGAGGCCAACGGCGAGGGCAACCGCGACGGCGAGAGTCACAACCGGTCCTGGAACTGCGGTGCGGAGGGCGACAGCGACGACGAGGAGGTGCTGGAGCTGCGCGAGCGGCAGATGCGCAACTTCATCGCCACGCTGATGCTCTCGCAGGGTGTCCCGATGCTCAGCCACGGCGACGAGTTCGCACGGACACAGGGCGGCAACAACAACGCGTACTGCCAGGACAACGAGATCTCCTGGGTGCAGTGGCCGGACAAGGACGCGGACGAGGAAGGCACGCTGCTGGCCTTCACCAGGACCATGGTGTGGCTGCGGCGCGACCACCCGGTGTTCCGGCGGCGGCGCTTCTTCCACGGCCGCTCCGTGGAAGGCACGCACGACGAGCTCACCGACATCGCCTGGTTCACCCCGCACGGCGAGGAGATGGTCCAGCGGGACTGGCAGGCGGCCCACGCCAAGGCGCTCACGGTGTTCCTGAACGGCAACGCGATCTCCGAGCCCGGTCCGCGCGGCGAGCGGATCGCCGACGACTCGTTCCTGCTGATGTTCAACGCCAGCGCGGAGGCCCTGGACTTCGCGGTACCGGTGAACCATGGCGCGCAGTGGCAGGTGGTGGTGGACACCGCCCGTCCGGAAGGGGTGCTCCCGGGCCAGGGACCGAAGGTGGCTGCGGGCGACCGGATCAGGATGATCGGGCGGAGCCTGACCGTGCTGCGCCGGCCGGCGTAGCGAAGGGGGCCACAGTCCGGGGTGGGGCGGCGACGGCACCACGGACCGGCGACACGGACCGGCGCCGGCGCGAGGCGCTGGGGCGTGGTCCCGGGGCGAGTGGCGTAGCGCCGTCACCCACTCGGCGGGCAGGACGGCAAGGGTCGGTGAAAGAGTTCCGCTCAGGCTGGGTACGTACGTTCGCATGACGCCCACCGCCACCTACCGGCTCCAGCTCCAGCCGGACTTCCCCTTTCCGGCCGCCGCCGCGGCGGTTCCGTATCTCGCCGCCCTCGGGGTCTCGCATCTGCATCTGTCGCCGGTGCTGGAGGCCGTACCGGGGTCGACCCACGGCTACGACGTCGTCGACCACTCCCGGGTACGGGAGGAACTCGGCGGCGAGGCCGGTCTGCGGGACCTGTCCCGTACCGCACGCGTACACGGTCTCGGCCTCGTCCTGGACATCGTCCCGAACCACATGGCCGCCGCGCCGCGCCACAACCGCGCACTGTGGGAAGTCCTGCGCGAGGGCCCGCACTCGCCGTACGCACGCTGGTTCGACATCGACTGGGAGGCGGGCGGCGGCAAGCTGCTGCTGCCGGTGCTGGCGGGGCGGGTCGGTGACGAGCTGGCCGGGATGCGGGTCGACGGTGACGTCCTGCACTACGGGGAGCAGCGTTTTCCGCTGCGCGTGGCCACGGCGGGGCTGCCGCTGGCCGAGCTGCTGGACGCCCAGTGGTACCGGCTGGCCTGGTGGCGCCTGGCCCGCACCGAGCTCAACTACCGGCGGTTCTTCACCGTTTCGGACCTGATCGGACTGCGGGTGGAGGAGCCGGAGGTCTTCGACGCGACCCACGGCAAGATTCTCGAGCTGGTGCGGGACGGAGTCGTGGAAGGGCTGCGGGTCGACCATCCGGACGGGGTGGCCGACCCGGCGGGATATCTGCGCCGGCTCGACGAGGCCACTGGCGGTGCGTGCTGGATCGTCGTCGAGAAGATCCTTACCGGCGACGAGCGGCTGCCGGCCGGCTGGCCGGTCGCCGGTACGACCGGGTACGACGCGCTGCGGCATGTCGACGGCCTGTTCACCGATCCGGACGGTGCGCGGCAACTCGCGGATCATTACCGGGATTTCGCCGGTCCGTCCGGAGACCGCGGGGGCTACTGGGAGGCGACGGTACGCCGGGCCGCCTACAAGGTGGTCACCCATGAGCTGGTCGCGGAGACGACGACGCTCGGCGGCCTCGCCCAGCGGATCTGCGCCGCGGATCCGGCGCTGCGCGACCACGCCCCGTGGGCGCTGCGTGCGGCGGTACGGGAGCTGCTGGTGCGGATGCCGGTCTACCGGCCGTATCTGCTGGGCGGCGAGGAGGCCCTGCCCGAGGAGGCGGCCCGCCGCGCGAAGGAGACGTTCGCGGTGGCGGAGGAGGCGGCGGCGGTCGATGTCGTACGGGATCTGGCGCTCGGACGGCTCGGTGAAGGGGCGGACCACACGGCGTTCCGGGCCCGCTTCGCGCAGACCGCGTCCGCGCTGCGCGCCAAGTCCGTCGAAGACACGGCCTTCTACCGGTACGCCCCGCTGCTGTCGGCGAACGAGGTCGGCGGGGATCCGGGCAGCCCGGCGCTGGCGCCCGATGCCTTCCACGCGTACTGCGCCCGCCTCGCCCGTGACTGGCCCGCAACCGGCACGGTGCTCACCACGCACGACACCAAGCGCAGCGCGGATGTACGGGCGCGGATCGCGGTGCTGTCCGAGTGTCCCGAGCGGTGGGCCCGATTCCTGGCGCGGGTCACCGAGGAGGCCGGGCGGCTGGAGGGCGGGCGCGCGCCCGATCCGCATCTGGCGTGGGTGGCATGGCAGACGGCGGTCGGTTTCGGCATCCCGCGCGTGGACCGGCTGGAGCCCGCCCTGCTGAAGGCGGTACGGGAGGCGGGGCTGTACACGAGCTGGACGGAGGCGGACCCGGCGTACGAGCGGGCGGTCGCCGCATTCGTGGACGCGGGTCCGGCCGGGCCCCCGCTGTACTCGGTGGCGCTGTTCGCACGCGAGCTGGATCCGTACGTACGGGCCAATGTGCTCGGTGCGACGCTGCTCCATCTGACGATGCCCGGGGTGCCCGATGTGTACCAGGGCTCCGAGGAGCAGTTCCTCGCGCTGGTCGACCCGGACAACCGCCGGCCCGCCCGCTTCGGCCCACCGTTGCCGGAGCAGGTCGACGGGAACGCTGTGCCGGGCGGCCTCGGCGGCGAGAAGCTGATGGTCACGGCTGCGGCGCTGCGGCTGCGGCGCGCCCGTGCCGGGCTGTTCTGCGAGTCGGCGACGTACACCCCGCTCCCCGCTCAGGGTCCGGCGGCCGATCACTGTGTCGCATTCAGCCGCTCGGGTGAGGTGATCACGGCCGTCACGCGACTGTCGATGCGCCTGGAGCAGGCGGGCGGCTGGCGGGGGACGGCACTGACACTTCCGGCGGGGAGCTGGAGTGATCCGCTCACTCCCGGGCGTATGCTCCCGGGCGGTGCGCCTGTGCCGCTGTCCGAACTGTTCGCGGACCGTCCGGTGGCGCTGCTCGTCCGCGGGGACGTACCGCCACGGTCCGCGGCGAGCGGGTGAGGAACCGGTCGCGAGGGACCGGTAGCCGCCCGGAGCCGGCCGGGCGGCACTGCGGACCCAGGGGACAGTACGCGCGTCTCGCATCGCTCCCGGTGAACACGAGCAGCCCGAGCACCACCCATGGGTGTCCCGGATGTCGGCCATGGCGCAGGTGCCGCTGTACCGGAACCGGGCAGACGCCTGCAATCCGGCCGCGATCGATGCGGCCGCACGCGAACTCCCCCGCACATCGCCACCGCCGACCGGCGCCGCGGCGCCCCGCACGGCCCGGGGTCCCTTCAGGCGACGACCGGTTCGTCACCCGAGCACGTCTCGGAGATGGTTGCCGAGAGCCAGCTGATCGTCGGCCGGGAAGCGGAACCGTCCGATGTGGCCCGGCACATCCACGCTCATCCGACGCTGTCGGAGGCGGTCGGTGAGACATTTCTGTCGCTGGCCGGCCGCGGGCTGCACCAGCGGTGAGACGGTGTCGGCCGGTGAGGGCATTTCTGCCGGGGATCCGCGGCGTCGGCGCGATCGTCACCCGCCGTTGCCGCGCTGCCGGGCCGACTGATCCGGTCACCGGCGACCGCCGGCGTATCGCCGGGCTGTCTCCACCCTCGGCCTCGGGCGACCCGTGACCGCAGGCGTCAGCGTGCGGTGAGGCGGAAGGTCATCCGTCCGAAGCCGACCATGTCACCGTCCTGTACAACGATGGAGCCGGTCACCCTGCGGCCGTTGACGGTCGTGCCGTTGGTGGATCCGAGGTCGCGCAGCACCCACAGCTGGCCCTGACGGCTCAGTTCGGCATGCAGCCGGGAGACGGTGTCATGGCTGAGCCGCAGTCCGTTGGCCGGGTCGCGGCCTATGCGCAGCGGGAACGGGCTGGGTTCCGGCAGCAGCAAGGGCGGCAGCTTCTCCGTCTGCCATGCTCTGCGCAGCCGCACCGAGAACGCCGAGACCCGGCCCACCGTCCGGTACAGCCGACGCGACCAAGGGCTCTCCTGGGCGAGGTCGGCCGTGAGCGCCTCCAGTTCCTCCGGCCTGCGGGCGACCAGGACCAGTTCCATCCGGTGCACGAAGGTGTCGTGCGACAGCTTTCCCTCGGCCGCGCCCTCCCTGAGAATCCCGAGGACACGCTCGCGCTCGGCATCGGAGATCCGTGCCGGCGCGGGATACGTCTGGAACTCGTAGGAGGACGTCACATTCGTGATTGTCGGGCCGAAGGCCGTGGGTGTCCAGAAGAACCGGCGTACCCGTCCGTCCCACCCTGCCGCTGACCTGCATGGAAGCGATGCTTCCGGTCAGAATCCGCTTCATCCGGTCCCCGGTGCGTTGTGAGGGTCCGCAGACCGGATCCGATCACCACTGGGGAATCGCCCAGATGACCTCTGCTGCACCGGCGCCGGCCGACGGCGTCGTCCTGCGTCCGCTCGCGGGCCCGGACGAACTCGCCCTGTTCTGCCGTCTGTCGTACACGCTCGACCATGAACTGGAGGACGATCTCGCCACCGGGCGCCGCCGTCCCGGGTGGATGTGGGTCGCGCTGCGCGGCACCCGCGTACCGGCAAGGATCGCCTGGTGGGCGACGGCCGACGGCGCTTCGACGAGCGCCCGACGGCTTCACCTCGCCCCGCGCGAGTGGTGGCGGGTCGCCGAACTCCCGGGCAGCGGGGAGCCGGTGGGCTTCGTGGTGCCGGCCAGGAACTACTACCACCACATCATCGCCTACCTGGGTGCGCTGCCCACACACCGCGGCCAGGGGTCCATCGACGAGATCCTGGCCGAGGGCACCCGGATCCTCGCCGCCCAGGACGTGCCGAGGATCCGGGCGGCGACCGATCTGGCCGATGTTCCGATGGCGAAGGCGTTCGCGCGCGGCGGCCATGTGAACTTCGGGCGCGCCATCAACTACGTCTGGGACTGACCGACCCCGGAACGTGCGGTCGAAAACCGCTGGACGGCCCACGCCGGCCCCTCTAACATGATCACAACGCCCGTGCCGACGGAAGGAGGCGAGTGCAGTGCACACCACACCGTTCCCGCGCTCCCGCCCCGTCCGCCCGGCGTTCACAGTCTGACCGGGAGCGCATCACACAGCTCTCTTCCGGAGGACTCCTCTCATGACCGACCTGGTCATCCGCGCGCTCGACGCGAGCGACGCCCCTCTCTTCGACACCCTGCCCGACCCGCTCGGCGTGGGCCGTGCGCTGGCCCGCACGACGCACCGCCCCGAGTGGAAGCGGGTCGCCCTGCGCGACGGCAAGGTCGTCGCGCGAGCCGCCTGGTGGGGCGGCCCCGACGACGAAACCCCGGTCAATCTCAACTGGTTCGACATCGCCGACGGCGAGGAGGAGGCGGGGGCCGAACTGCTGCGCACCTCCCCCTTCCAGGTCGAGTACGAGCTGATCCTGCCCGCCGGCTGGCGCGAGGACCCGGTGGCCCTGGCGGCCGGCGAGGCCAGGATGCGGGCCGCGACGGCGGCAGGTATGACGGTGCTGGTCGAGCGGTACCAGTACCGGTGGACTGCGCAGTGCGGACTGCCCGAGCGCCCGGGTCGACTTCAGTTCCGGCCGGAGCCCGACGACGCCGTAATCCTCGATGTGCTGCGGAGGGTGCACTCCGTGACGCTGGACGCGCATGCGCTGGCCGCTGTCGCCGAAGGAGGTCTGGACAGGGCGGCCCAGGAGGAGCTGGACTTCTTCCACTGGTGCCCCTCACCGCGGGCATGGTGGCAGCTGGCCTTCACGGCGGACGGTGAGCTGGTGGGCCTGCACATTCCGGCGCACAATCCGTCGGGGCCGTGCGTCGGCTTCATCGGTGTCGTACCGGAGCGGCGCGGCAAGGGCTACGCGTACGACCTGCTGGTCGAGTGCACGCACTTCCTGGCCGAACAGGGTGCCGAGTTCATCGCGGGAGCGACGGACCAGGGCAACTTCCCGATGGCGGCGAACTTCGCCAAGGCCGGGCATCCGGTGATCCAGGAGCGGGTCCACTTCGTTCCCGGCCCGGGGCATTGATCGCGCGCGGGGGTGTCCGTCGGCTCCGGACACCCCCGCGCGGCATCGCACCGAAACACGCAGTACCGAACGGCACCGCACTGCCCTGACCCGCAGGGCACCGTCCTGAACCGCACCGCGCCGACCGGGCGAGGGCGGCCACCCTTGGAGACGTACGAGCCGCAGACCGGTCTGGCGACCCGGGTCGGCAGCGGCCGGCTATGCGCCGTGATGCCGGCGGATCCGCTCAGTGCCGTGGGGCGCGCTTCTGGGCGGCGATGGCGTCGCGGTACCAGGCGTACGAGGCCTTCGGCGTGCGCCGAAGCGTGTCGTAGTCGACGTGCACGAGACCGAACCGCTGGGACGCGCCCTCCACCCATTCGATGTTGTCGGTCAGCGACCAGGTGAAGTAGCCGCGTACATCGACCCCCGCGTCGATCGCCCGGTGCAGCGCGCGCAGATGGCCGTCCAGGAAGGCGATACGGCGCTGGTCGTCGATTCCGTCGTACGAGCAGCCGTTCTCGGTGATGTGGATCGGCGGCAGCCTGTCGCCGAACCGCTCCTTGAGCAGGACGAGCAGCTCGCGCAGCCCGTCGGGGACGACGGACCAGTCGAAGTCGGTCCGCTCCTCGCTCTCCAGCTTCCTCAGCCCGAAGGGGAGTTCGGCGGGCATACCGATTCCGGCGAAGTCGTCGAGCGCGTCCTTCGCGGGCGCACCGACCAGCATCGGCTGGTAGTAGTTCACTCCGTACCAGTCCAGTGGCGCCGAGATGACGGTGAGGTCGTCGGCGACCGGTCCCGGCATCAGGGCGGCGAAATTCTCGTCGGGGTAGGCGCCGGTGAGAATCGGGTCGGCGAACATCCAGTTGGTGACGGTGTCGTACAACTCCGCGCCGAAGCGGTCCTCCTCGCTCGTACCCGCGGTGCGCACGGGCGAGTGGGAGACGGCGAGGCCGATGTTGTCCGCGCCGGCCGCGCGCAGCGCCTGTACGGCGAGGCCATGGGCGAGCAGCTGATGGTGGGCGGCGGGCAGTGCGTCGAAGAGCAACTGCTTGCCGGGCGCGTGCTCGCCGAGTGCGTAGCCGAGCAGGGTGACCTCGGCAGGTTCGTTGATGGTGATCCACATCGGTACCCGGTCGGCGAGCCGCTCGGCGACCACCGCGGCGTACTCGGCGAACCGGGCCGCAGTGTCCCGCTGGAGCCAGCCGCCCGCCTCGTCCAGCGGGAGCGGGGTGTCCCAGTGGTAGAGGGTGGGCGCGGGCGTGATGCCGTGGGCGCACAGCTCGTCGACGAGCCGGTCGTAGAAGTCCAGTCCCCGGCGGTTGACGGGGCCGCTGCCGCCCGGGACGACCCGGGGCCAGCTGATGGAGAAGCGGAAGGCGTCCGCGCCGAGCCCGGCGAGCAGGTCGACGTCCTCGCGGTAGCGCTCGTGGAAGCCGGTGCCGCGCGAGGCGTCGGCACCGTCCTTGATCCTGCCCCTGGCGGCGAACGCGTCCCACCCCGAGGGGCCCTTGCCCTCGGCGTCGGCAGCCCCCTCGGTCTGGAAGGCGGATGCGGATGCGCCCCACAGGAAGCCGGGCGGGAAGGCGGGCAGCGGCGGCAACGTCATGGCCCGTGACCTTAATGGCCCAAGGACGCGGCCTGAAGACCTCGATCTTGCCAGGATGGGGGACGAAGGGCATCGACGACGAGGGGACCGCCAGTGCTGTTCGAGGTGTGGGCGCCGCAGGCCACCGACCGGGTCGGGCTGTGGCTGGAGGGCGTCGAGCATGCGATGGAGCGTGCCGAGGGGCGTACGGGCTGGTGGACGGCCGAGGCGGCGGCCGGGGACGGCGCGCGGTACGGCTTCGCGCTGGACGGCGGGCCGGTGCGGCCCGATCCGCGCTCGCGCCGCCAGCCGGACGGCCCCGAGGGCCACAGCGCCGTGGTCGACCACGGCGCGTACTCCTGGCGCACCCCTTGGGCGGGGCGCGGCCTGAGCGGCGCGGTTCTGTACGAGCTGCACGTCGGCACCTACACCGGCGAGGGCACCCTGCACGCGGCGGCCGGCCGGATCGCGGAGGTTGCCGACCTGGGTGTCACGCATATCGAGCTGATGCCGCTGTGCCCGTTCCCGGGCGTGCACGGGTGGGGGTATGACGGTGTGTCGCCGTGGGCGGTGCACCAGCCGTACGGCGGCCCCGAGGCACTCAAGCGCTTTGTCGACACGGCCCATGAGCACGGCCTCGGTGTGGTGCTCGACGTGGTCCACAACCATCTCGGCCCGTCCGGAAACCATCTGCCCGCCTTCGGCCCGTACTTCACCGAGACCCACCACACCCCCTGGGGCGCCGCGATCAACCTCGACGCGCCCGGGTCGGACGAGGTGCGCGCCTATCTGCTGGGCAGTGCGCTGGCCTGGCTGCGCGACTACCGGATCGACGGACTGCGCCTGGACGCGGTGCACGCGCTGGCCGACACCCGGGCGCTGACGTTCCTGGAGGAACTGGCCACCGCCGTCGACGACCTCGCCGACGACCTCGGCCGTCCACTGTTCCTGATCGCCGAGTCGGACCAGTGCGACCCGCGGACCACAAGACCGCGCGTGGCGGGCGGCCTCGGCCTGCACGCCCAGTGGAACGACGACTTCCACCACGCCCTGCACACCGCGCTGACCGGCGAGTCCCAGGGTTACTACGCGGATTTCGCGCGCGCCCCGCTGGCCGCCCTGGCCAAGACCCTCACCCACGGCTTCTTCCACGACGGCACGTACTCGACCTTCCGCGGCCGCACCCACGGCCGCCCCGTGGATCCGGTCTCCACGCCCGCCCACCGCTTCCTCGGGTACGCCCAGACCCATGACCAGATCGGCAACCGGGCGGTGGGCGACCGGCTTTCGGCCACCCTGTCCCCCGGGCTGCTGGCCTGCGCCGCGGCTCTGGTGCTGACCGGCCCGTACACCCCGATGCTGTTCATGGGCGAGGAATGGGGTGCCCTTACGCCCTGGCAGTACTTCACCGACCACACCGATCCCGAGCTCGCCGAGGCCGTACGGACGGGCCGGCGGCGGGAGTTCGTCGCCCACGGCTGGGCGGAGAGAGAGATTCCCGATCCGCAGGATCCGGCGACGAGGGACCGTTCGTGCCTGGACCGCTCCGAGCGGGAGCGCGAACCGCACGCCGGACTGCTCGCCTGGCACCGCGAGCTGATCGCGCTGCGCCGTTCGCTGCCGGATCTGACCGACCCGGATCTGGCGGCTCTGAAGGTCGCGTACGACGAGCAGGCGCGCTGGCTGGCCTACCGGCGCGGCGAACTGCGGGTCGCGGTCAACCTCGCCGAGGAGCCGGCCCGGATCCCGCTCGGCCGAGGCGGGCGCGTGGCGGCGGCCTGGGGTGAGGTCCGGCCACCGGGCGAGGACGGTGTGCTGGAGCTGCCGGCGGAGAGCTGCGTCGTACTCGCCGACGACTGAGGCCGGGAACAGGAGCAAGGTGCTTGCCTTCGAGCGCACTCCATCTCCTACCGTCGCTGCCATGGAGCAACGGAACCTGGGCAGGACCGGGCTGCGCGTCAGTGAACTGTGCCTCGGCACGATGAGCTTCGCCGACGACAGCATCGGGCATCGCATCCTCGACGCTTTCGCCGAGGCGGGCGGCACCTTCATCGACACCGCCGACATGTACGCGCGCGGCGGCTCGGAGGAGATCCTGGGGCGCTGGCTGAAGGGCCGCCGCCGCGACGATCTGGTCATCGCGACCAAGGTGTGGGGGCGGATGGGCGACGCCCCCAACGACGGCGGCCTGAGCCGAAAGCACGTCATCGCCGCTGTCGAGGCGAGCCTGCGCCGGCTCGGCACGGACTACATCGATCTGTACCAGACCCACATCTGGGACCCGACGACGCCGGTCGAGGAGACCCTGGCCACCCTCGACACGCTGGTGCGGGCCGGCAAGGTCCGCTACGTCGGCGCGAGCAATGTGACGGCGTCCCAGCTGCAGCGCTCCCTCGACGTGGCACGCCACCGCGGCTGGGAGCCGTATGTCTGCCTCCAGCCGCTGTACAACCTGCTGCGCCGCGAACTGGAGTGGGAGCTCGCACCCGTCAGCCGGGCCGAGGGCCTCGGTGTCATCCCATGGAGCCCGCTCGCGGGAGGCTGGCTGACCGGCAAGTACCGGCGCGGTATGACCTCCGTGCCCGCCGACTCGCGCGAGGCCCGCATCCAGGAGCGGTCCGGGGAGGAGGGCTGGCGCACACAGGACTCCGAGGAGACCTGGCGGGTCGTCGACGCCGTGCACGAGGTGGCCGAGGAGACAGGCCGTACGCCCTCCCAGGTGGCGCTGCGCTGGGTGCGGGAGCGGCCGGCGGTCACCGCGCCCATCATCGGGCCGCGTACGGTCGAGCAGCTGACGGACAATCTGGGCGCGACCGGGTGGGAGCTGACGGCTCAGCAGACCGAGAAGCTGGACGCGGCGAGCGCGCGCCCGCTCCCCTATCCGTACGAGATGCAGGCGCGCCTGCCTCACCACGACCCGCGCTGAGGGTGCTCGGCCCTCGCCGGGTTACTCGACGATCGCCATCTGGCGGTCAGTGTTGTTGAATCGGCGACAACCGCCGCCGGTCACCGTGACGATGTCCTCGATGCGGACCCCGAAGCGCCCCGGGAGATAGATCCCGGGCTCCACGGAGAAGCACATCCCGGGGACGAGCGGCTGCTCCTCCCCCTCGATCATGTACGGCGGCTCGTGCGTGGTGACGCCGATGCCGTGGCCGGTGCGGTGGATGAACAGATCCCCGTACCCGGCCTCCTCGATGATCTCGCGGGCGGCCCGGTCGACCTCCTGGCAGGCGACGCCGGGCCGCACCGCGTCCACACCGGCCTGCTGGGCCTCCCGTACGACGTCGTGGATGTGCTGCTCCGCGACCGTCGGCTCACCGACATGGACGGTGCGGGTGGTGTCGGAGCCGTAGCCGTGTTTGAGGCCGCCGAAGTCGAGGACAACCATGTCGCCGTGGGCGATGGTGCGTTCGCCCGCCTCGTGGTGGGGATTGGCGCCGTTGGGGCCAGAGCCGACGACGGTGAAGTCGACCTGTGAATGGCCGAACCGCATCAGCAGGGCCGCGAGATCGGCGGCGACCTCGGTCTCCCGTCGCCCGGCGAAGGGCACTTTGAGGATCTCGCCGTACGCCTCGTCGGCGGCCGCCCCGGCTGCCTCGATCCTCGCCAGCTCCTGTGCGTCCTTCACCGCGCGCAGCATGGGCAGCGCCGCGGTGAGCGAGGTGTAGGAGGTGCCGGGCAGCGCCTCCTGCAGGCCGAGCAGATGCATCGCCCAGGTGTTGTCGCTCACCGCGAACCGGCCAGTGGCGTCGAGGAGCGGTGCGACGGCGGCGTACGGGTCGGCGCCGTCCGTCCAGTCACGCAGGGTGAGGGCGGACGCGCCCGCGGCGTGCTCCGCATCCGGTGCCTCCAGGGTGGGCACAACCAGAACCGGGTCCGCTCCCGCGGCGATGACGAGAAGGGTGAGCCGTTCGGTGGCCACCGGCCGATAGCCGGTGAGATGGATCAGATCCGGTCCGGGGGCGATCAGCACCCCGGCGAGCCCCGCATCGGCCGCGGCCCCGGCGGCACGGGCCATCCGGGCCCGGTAGTCGTCGGCCTTGAACGGTGCCGGCTCGGTGGCTGTCATAGGGGTCTCCTGCTCTGCCTGCCTGTGGTCGTCCCGAGCGCCTTCCGAGACTTCCCGAGAGCGGCTCGTGGCTTCCCAAGGGCTTCTCGAGGGCTTCATCGACCGTCGTCGTGCCCATCCTCCCCGGGCGCGGGTGTCCGCGCGAGGTCATGGCCCGGCAGTGCCGCCGGACCCGGGGTTGCCCTCGCCGATGAGACGTTCGAGCAGCGCGTGGAACTCCTCGTCGACAACGATGCGCAGGCCCTCTCCGTCCTCGGTGCGGTCGCTGAGCTGGGTGAGGGTGCCGGAGCGCCACCAGTACACGTACGGGCTGATCGCACCGGGTGTGTCCTCGAAACCGGCCGCGGCGAAGGCGGCCATGGCGTTCAGCGCGGCGACCATGCCCATGTCGTGGATGGCGTGGAAGGCCAGCTGGTGCCTGAAGGGCATCGCCACCAGCGCGCCGTCGGCGGAGAGCTCCTCGCCGGTGACCTGCCGTACGACCGCGTCCAGCGCCAGGACCCGGCTCGCGGTGTAGAAGGAGTCGCCGAGCACCACCTCGAAGCGCATGCCCTCGGAGTCCCTGATGGTCTCGTGCACCTCGACCGGCAACCCGCGGAGGTTGTAAAGCGCCTGGTCGCGCAGGTAGGGGAGGTCGCCGAGCGGCTCGAGGGCCTCGTCGGTGAGCATCATGACGCTCTCGGGCAGGTCGAGGGCGAGTATCTCGAACAGCCCGGGGGCGACGGGGCGCGCATAGCCGAAGTTCTTCGGATCGAGCCCCTCGGCGCCGACGACCCGGGGGTAGAGCTGGGCGCGGATCTGCTCGGTGGGCAGGGTCTCCAGCGCGGAAGGCGCCTCCATGGTGCGCAGCACCATCCCGACGTGCTGCCGCACCAGTTCGGGCCACAGGCGCGGCCCGCGGTCGTCGTTGTGGCAGACCGCGGCGAGATTGCCCAGGCCGAACTGACGGCCCTCGATGTCGGTCACCACGTCCGCGAAGACCGTCACCTCCAGCCCCTGTTCGGCGAAGGCCTCACGCACGAGGGCGCGGAAACGTGCGCCCTCGTCGGCGGAGAAGAAGGAGAACTCGGGGTCCCGGGGCGCATCGCGTCCGTCGCGCTTCGGCCCCCGCCGGAACAACCCCACGTGAACCGCCCTCCGTGCTCGCACATGTCGGACTTCGAGCCTACCGAGCGCAGGTGAACGGTGGGGACGGTGGAACGGCGCAGACATCGGCGGGCCCGGCCGAAGCCATGGCTACGGCATGGGGACCACGAGGTCGGCCCGGTCGCGGCCGCGGCCGATCAGCCGGGCGTTGGGCTCGTCGGAGTCCTGGACCCAGCTCTCGGCGTACGGCCGCTCCTTGCCGAAGCGCACATGCCGGTCGACGAGCCTGCGCACACGCACCTCGGGGTCGAGTTCCAGGTACCAGACCTCGTCGAGGAGCGGGCGGACCTGTGCCCAGTGGCCTTCGTCGTGGAGGAGGTAGTTGCCTTCGGTGACGACAAGGGGGACGTCGGCGGCGACCGGGATGCTGCCGGCGACCGGTTCCTCCAGGTCCCGGTCGAAGGCGGGCGCGTAGACGGTGGAGTCCGTCCGGGTGCGCAGCCGGGCGAGCAGGGCCGCGTATCCCGCGGCGTCGAAGGTGTCGGGGGCGCCCTTGCGGTGGGCGCGGCCGAGCCGCTCCAGCTCGCCGTGCGCGAGGTGGAAGCCGTCCATGGGGACGAGGGCGGCGAGGCCGTCCAGGGCGTCGACTAGCCGGGCGGCGAGGGTCGACTTGCCCACGCCGGGGGCTCCGGCGAGCCCCAGGATGCGGCGGCGGCCGGGGGCCGCGAGGGCGTGGGCGCGGTCCAGGAGGTGGGGCGGGAGCGACGACACGTGCGACGAAGGCATGGGACACATTGTCCCACCGAGGTCATACGTATAACGTATGAGGCATGCCCTACATCGCCCTGGTCACCCTCGTCGTCCGCGACTACGACGAGGCCATCGCCTTCTACACCGACGCCCTCGGCTTCGAACTGGTCGAGGACACCGACCGCGGGGACGGCACCCGCTGGGTGGTGGTCCGCCCCGGCGGCGCGCCGCACGGCACCGGGCTGCTGCTGGCCCGCGCGGCGGGCGAGGCGCAGCGCGCGAGCGTGGGCGCGCAGACGGGCGGCCGGGTCGGGTTCTTCCTGCACACCGAGGACTTCGCGCGCGACCACGCCCGGATGACGGCTGCGGGGGTGCGCTTCCTGGAGGAGCCGCGGCACGAGGCGTACGGGTCGGTCGCGGTCTTCGAGGACCTGTACGGCAACAGGTGGGACCTGCTGCAGCCGAAGTAGCCGGAAGCAGACCGAAGCAGGATCCGGGGGCGTGATCGATCGTGTGCTCGAACTGGCGCGACAGCGTCCGGACCCGGCCGAACGTGCGGCGTTCCCCTTCGGCATCGGCATCGGCATCGGCATCGGCATCGGCATCGGCATCGACGGGGTGTATCCCGTCGAGGACGCCCACCTCGCTCACGGCGATCGACGCCGGCCGACCGGAACTGGCCGAGGAGGCGATGTCCTACAGCAAGGTACTGCTCAAGGCGATCGCCAAGCAGTTCCGGCAGTCCCTGAGCGAGCTGTCCACCCAGGCGAAATGGGCGGTCGCCGGGCTGACACAAGGCCGAGTTGGCGCACCACCCCTACCCAGGTCGCCCCAGGACGCCGGGGCCGGCCCCACCGAACAGCCGGCAGCCGACGCGTGGCCGGTCTCGGGAGTGGCCAGGTCCGCGAGTGGCCAGGTCCGCGAGTAGCCAGGTCCGCGAGTAGCCAGGTCCGCGAGTAGCCAGGTCCGCGAGTAGCCAGGTCCGCGAGTAGCCAGGTCCGCGAGT
>NZ_JBIAPT010000042.1:0-30233 GCF_042888425.1 Streptomyces sp. NPDC002889 | reverse complement strand
ACCCGCTACGACAAAACCGCCGAGTCCTACCAGGCAGCCGTAACCCTCGCCTCGCTGCTGATGTGGGCGTGACACTTTGACGACAACTCCTAGGCACATGATGGTTGCGGATGAGTGCGGGGGCCTGGCTGGGTGGCTGCGGGACGGTGCCCCTGTCCTCGCAGCCGTATCACCTGTGCAGTAGCGGTCGGCATGTTGGGGGGAGCATGGAATACGCGGGAAGCATCGGTGCATTGACGGCGGGGCAGGAAATCGTTCTTGATGAGGTGAGGAAGGACTGGGCAGCGGTCGGCGTGGCCACCGGGCCGGGCGACACAGCGGCTGCGCAGGAGGGGGTCCGGGCGGCTTACCGCGCCGTAGGACTGTCACCGCCGCAGTTCATCGTCTGGCTCGAATCCCCTTGGGCCGGTGTGATCGGGCAGGCGATCCTCCCCACGGTCATCGCCCAGGTCACCGGAGGTCGGCCTGCCCGGGTGCGTGCCCGGTTCCGTCGCCGGCTGCGCGGGCAGCTGCCTGCCGACGCCCAAGGTCTGATCTGGCCCGGGATCGACTCCCGGATCGAGGCACAGGTGACCGATGCGGTCAAGAAGCGGGTGGACGAGGCGGTGCTTGCGCCGGAGCTGTGGCAGAGCGGCTGGCGGTGGCTGACACACCAGCACATGCGTAGCCAGGTGAACGCGCAGCACCTCGGAGCCTTCGAGGAACTGATCCAGCGCGGCGATCCGCTGGCCGGGATCGACCTGGAGGTGCTGCCGCGCGTCCACGCCGAACTGACTGCCCAGGTGGCCGCCCAGTCAGGCGTGTGCGGCACCGCCGGGAAGGTTCCGGTCAGGCTGCCCCGGCGCTGGTGGCGCGGGACCCCCCTGACCCACTGGAGTGTGGCGCCCCACGCGCGGGCCGACGCCATGGAACGCATCGGCGTGACCGGCATGGCCCCCGTGCACGGTGAGCAGCAGGTCGCACAGCACGCCGGATGGTGGTGGGCCTTCCGCGACTACGCGATCCTCACCCCCGTCCCGATGCCTTCCGCCGGGATGCACAAGGGCGGCCCCACTGCCCCGACGGACCGGCGGCGGTGTGGCCCGACGGCTGGGCTGTCCATGTCTGGCACGGCACGAGGGTCCCCGCTTCCCTGATCCGGGGCGACTGGGACACCGACAGGATCCTGCGGGAGCCCAATACCGAGGTGCGCCGCTGCGCGATCGAAAGAATGGGCTGGCCGCAGTTCATCGCCGCGGCAGGCCTTCGGCAGGTCGGGGACAGCGCGCCCGACCCGGGCAACCCGGGACAACGGCTCACCCTGTACGACCTGCCCACCGCGATCTACAACGTCCCTGTACGCGTCCTGCTGTGCACCAACGGCACACCCGAGCGCGACGGCACTCGCCGCTCCTACGGGCTCACCGTGCCCGCCCAGACCCCAGACCCCGTCAGCGCGGCAGCCGGCCTCCTCGGTCTGACCCGCGAGCAGTACCTCACTCTGTCCCGTGCCACCTGAAACGGAGAGTCCATGACCAAGCAGCAGCCCACGCTCCAAGACGTCACCGCACTCGCGGGCGTCGACGTCCTCGAACACCTCGACCGGCAGGCGGCCATCCCTGTGTCCTCGGGCCTCCAGCGCCAAGGTGACGTCGGACTCATCCCGGTCGGCCTCATCGGTTTCGACCCGCCGCAGGGCGGCGAGCCGGTCCCCGCCACCGGAATCGCCCTGGTGACCTCAGGCGAAGGTGGCCACGTCCATCTCCTCGTGGCCGACGGCCCGGTCACCTGGACACCGATCGACACCGACGGCGCCGACGTCGGCTGCTTCACCGTCCACGAAGGTGCCAGTGCCTACGTACTGCACCCCGAACACGGAGCCATGGGCCATGCCTCGGGCACCTACCTCGTGCGCCGCCAGACCGAACAGGCCCACGACAAGCGGCTCGTCATCGATTGACCGTGAGCCGCCCGCGCTCGTCGTGGTCCGGCCCCGGGTCAGGCCGGGTGCTCTGCGGGCGAGGAGATCGATGACCGCGTGGACGTAGGCGTGGGCGGTGCCGACACTGACCCGGAAACCGGCGGCGATCTGGGGCGAGGGTGTCGTGCTTGCGCAGGTACACCAGTGCCACGAGCGCGCTCGCTGTGAGGGGCGGAACTTGCACCTGCGGTCACCCTCCCGGGGGACGATGAGCCTGGTGACCCACTCAACCAGTGCGTGCGACAGGTCCAGTACAGCAGGATACGTAACCAACGAGGCTCCTCGGCGGAAGAGTTGAAACGTCTGACGTCTCAACTCTTCCGCCGAGGAGCCTGGTCCGTTCTGCGCTGATCTCCGATCGCCTGACCATCACCCGATCGGTGGCCCCGCTGAAAGTGCTCAGTGAGCGGGAGGGACTGACGTGCGTTTTGTCCCTCGGGATGCAAGATCATAAGTGTCACGCTCGCCCGGCAAGCCTCCTCCGGAAGGGTTCACAGACTCGGAACCCGGACATAAACGGACAGGTTGAAGCGGGCGTGACACTCACCCCCGGGGGCGTGACAGCTACGTTCTGTCAGCGTGACACTTCTCGTACGGTCGCTGGAGAGTCCGTGGCGTGGTCCTCGTCGTCGCGGGAAACGGACATACAGGTGCGGTGTTGCACCTCGCCGGGTCCGCGTTGCAGTACGCGCGCCCACCGGCGTCTTCGGTCGCGTCCGGTGACGATCACCGAGCCTGCTCCCCAGGAACCTCACCGGCTCACAGGTCATCCCCGTGCTTGTCCTTTCTCAGCGGGCTGGGGGTCGGTGCCCGGGCTGGCTGAAGTCTGGTTCGCACTGTGGGCGCTGCGGCAGGTGGCACGCGCTCACGGCCAGGCAGCAGTCCGCATGGTCCGGCCGGCCCCTGCACCGGCCCGGTACAGCACCGTCAGCGCCGTTGAACGGCAAGGGGATTGTGGCCGATGAGGGGTGGGTACGTCACCGAGATCCCATGAAGGGGGATCAGGAGTGAAGAGGAGACCGACGGAGTCGGGGGGCGGAAGGTGTCAGCGACAACAGACGTTCTCTCGCGGCCTGTCGAGACACGGGGGAAGCAACTGTGGGTGACCGTTACACAGAATTTGTCGTATCCCCGGACACGAGCCGGTTCGGCCGCGTGGCATGGGCGATCGTACCGGCCGCCATCCTGCCGGGCATCAGCTTGACGCTCATGCTCGCGGGCGGACGCGGCACCAGCGAGGGACTCGGGCCGACGGCCGTACCGGCGGCCATCGTCCTCGTCGCGCTCCCGTTCCTGTGGTACGTGACCTACGCGGTCCTGCACACCGTGAACGCGTACGTGGCACTCGTGGACGGCGCCGTTGTGGTGCGCAACTGGGCGCGTCGGCTGACCACTGTCGAAAGGCCCGGCTTCCTTATCCGCACCCATATCGACTCCAGCGGCATCGCCGGCGAGGTGCTCATCGTGGGTGATGATCATGCCGCCGTGATGCTCAATCCCCGGCAGTGGCGTGAAGCCGAACTCAATCGGGTGTGGCGTAATGCGGCTCTTCAGCAGCAGCCCGGGGGCATGCCAACTCCACGTGAGCTGCACAGGCGTTACCCGACCATCCGGATACCCCTCTACATCCGGCACCCCGGCATCGTCTACACCTTCTGGACCCTCCTCGTCATCCTCTACATCGGAATAGTGGTCAACGTCTTCGCCCGCATCTGAGGAGGAGGCGACGGGGCACAGCCGGCCGGGCGCACCGATCTCCGGCAGTCAGGCCTGGATGAGTCGCAGGGCGCGGGTCTGCGCGGCGGTGTCGAACGCCGAAGGCTCATTGTTCCGTACGACCATGTGGAGTACCTGGACGAGGGGCGGGAGGGCATGCGGCTCGCGGGGAACGACCCGATCGCTGTCGATCCCGAGACCGGCTCAGGTACCTACCTCTCACCCGAGGAGGCAGAAGATCTGATCGACCGCGGCCTTCTGTGAGGGCCTCCCTCAGGACCGACTCGCGCCATCGGCCAGCGCAGCGCTCGTCGTGCTGTTGGAGGGCTGAGGATCAGCCTCGTACGGGGAGGGCAGATTTGCCGCTCAACCTCTCTCCTACTGCGACGACTGGGCATGCCTCACGGCGAGGGCCGCGGACGTCGTCCAGTGCGCAGGCCCCGACCCCGGACCCGGCGAGCAGTGGGCACCGGCCGCTTCGCCGGTGGAGGGCCCGGGCGGGAAGGCGGTGACGGCCGAGCGCGTGTGTGAGCCTTTACGGGCCATGCTGCTTGTAGGGCGCTGCTCCGTACCGTCTCGCCGGGGTGGCGTCCCTGCCCGGCTCGCGCAAGCCGCCTGGGATCGGCGCTGACGACATCCGGAGCGCGTACGAGCTGCCCAAATTCGGGGGCAAGGGGCGGACGGTGGCGATCGTCAACGCGTTCGACTACCCCACTGCCTAGGCCGACCTGGCGGTCTACCGCCGTACGTTCAAGCTTTCGCGGTGCACCACCGCCAATGGCTGCTTCCGGAAGATCTTCGCAGCGGCGGGCACTCGGCTCAACCCAGTTACGGCTCCGGCAGGGAGCCCACAGGCGAGGCGGCACCGCCGGTACGAAACCCCGTGGTCCGGATCCGGTTCCGCTGCTCCTGGTTCCAGCCGGAGCCGCTGTGGCAAACCGATCCCCTCTGCCCTCGGCGCACCATCGCCGGCATCTCCGGGGTCGCCGACCCGGCCAGCTGCTGGAGTCGGCGCTCCGCGGCTTCCCGGCCTTCGGCGGCCGCGGCTTCGGCAGCGCGCTCCTGACGACGTCACCGTCCGGGTCGGTCAGCGGTCCCGGCGAGCAGCTTGCGCTCCCACTCCGCGAGCTCGGTCGGCCCGCGTTCGTCGTGGGCCAGGTCCGCGCGCCTGGAGTCCTGCCACAGGTACTCCCCGGCCGGCGCCCTCGTCCCCGAGGAGGTGTTCGCCAGGCGCTGGCGCACGGGGACGAGCACGTCGTCAAGCTGGCCGACACCGCGCTCGACGTCGGCGGCGAGCGCGCCCTGTCCACCGCACGGCGCGCTGTCGAGCTGAGCGCGCCGGTTCTGACGGCCTGTGGGAACAGCCGCAGGGCCCGAGCCCGCGCGCGTCGCCGCGTCGACCGAGTCTTGCCAAGGTCATCCCTTGCGGCTCCCGGCCGCGCTCCCGTTTCTGGCCGGAATGCGTCCCGCCCCCGAGTCATCCGGGAGGCGCCCGGAGATCAACCGGCCGGCTTGCCGGAATTCCGATCAAGAAAAGATACCGGGTAAACGTCAGACCGGCCCGGCCGCCCTCGGACAGCGGAAGATCGATTCCGGGCGATAAACCATGCGGCAGCCCGTTGATTCGAGCGTGTCTTGATGAAGACTTATCGCCCCTGTTCTCTTCTGCTTCAGTGGAACGCGTTGTGTCCCGCACCTATCGAGGAGGCCACATGGCCGAAGTCAGGAAGGTCACCCGACCTGCGGTCACCGCGTCGTCGCGGCCCTGCGCGTTCGTCTCGCCGGACAAGGGCAACGCGCCGACCATCACGCCCGTCCGCAAGCAGGCGGAGGCCGACACCGCCCCTGCCGAGCAGCGGAAAGAGTCTGCCTCTGCCTAGGCGCCGAGGCTGATCGGGGCTCCGTCCGGCAGGCCGGGCCCCGGGCCGTCGCGCGGACCGAACCCCGGGCGGGGTCGGTCCGCGTCCCAGGGCCCCACGCCCGAAATCCCCTCCGCCGACGCCGTGCCGCGCGCCCGCCGCCCCGCCGGACTCCGCGGCCGGGCCGTGGAACACGGCCGCGCCACGCACCGTGCCGAAAGCCGTGAGACGCAGGGAGAAGTATTCAGCATGCAGAATTCGGTGTATCAGTCCTCGCGTTATGTCCGCACCCTGCGTGCCGCGGGCGACCGGGATTTCACGTCTTTCGGAGGACGCCTCAATTCCTTTGAGGACGACGAGCGGACCATGGCCTTTCATTCGCTGTACGGGAATGCGCGGCTCATCGACAAGGACGTGGTCGAACTCCTGAGGGACGCCTCCCAGGGCCTCAGCGTGGACCGGCTGCGGGAGCGGATCGACGACGATTCGCTGCAGGACCTCGTGGAGGCGCGGTTCCTGGTCGAGGCGGGGCACGACGAGGCCGAGGAGATCGACGGCCTGCTGGAGAGCCGCCTGGACGTGCTGGGCACCGGGGTGTTCCACTCCTCCATCCAGCTCGTGCTCACCAACGCCTGCAACTTCTCCTGCCAAGGCTGCTTCGCGTACAACTTCGACGGCGGTGTGGAGGAGCGCAACACGTCCGGCGAGTCCGTGAAGCCCGGCCCCGTGCTCGTGGAGCTGCGCCGCTCCCGCGAGGACGGCTCCGGTCCGGCCCGCCAGGACTCGGGGCCCACGCTGGCGAGCGGCGACTGGAACCACGGCTCGGACACCGGCCGCAACCCGTCGATGCACATGTCGCGCGAGGTGGCCGAGAAGACGATCAAGGAGGCCATCGCGCTGCGCAAGGCCAACGGCGGCGGCCATCTGACCGTGTCCTTCTTCGGCGGCGAGCCCACGCTGGCCCGGGGGACGATCCTGCACGTGCTGCGCACCTTCGGCGACAGCCACGATGGGGTCACCCTGTCCTACGACCTGACGAGCAACGGCTCCCGCATCGACGACGAACTGCTGGCGGCACTCGCCGAGCACCGGGTCGACACCACGGTCTCCATCGACTACCTGGTGCCGGAGACCGGCGAGTTCCGCGGCGGGCAGCAGCAGCGCACCCCGTGGCCGGTGGTCCGCAAGGCGATCCTCGACATGAAGGCCGCGGGCGTCCCGGTCAGCATCACCACGGTCCTCTCCCAGTACACCTGGGAGAAGTGGGGCAACCCGCTGATCGACTTCGTCGCCGCGGCGGGTCTGGACAGCCTGGACGTCATCGTCTCCTTCCAGGCCAAGGAGTTCTTCCAGCAGCACAGCCCGCACGACGTGGCGCAGAGGCTGCTGGCCGCGGTCGACTACGGGCGCGAGCGCGGGGTGCAGCTCAGCGGCTACTGGTACCAGACCTTCCAGATGATCATCGACGAGGCCAAGTGGGCCGAGCAGGCCGACTACAAGACGTGTCCGGCGGTCGGCCGGCAGCTCTCCATCGAACCCAACGGCAGTGTCTTCGCCTGCAAGGCCACCGCCCGCGTACTGGGCACCATCGACGACTGGCGGGGCATCTTCGCCTCCCCCGCCTACCAGGACTACGGCATGCGCGCCTACACCAACGGCCCGGGCTGCCAGGGCTGCGAGCTGCAGGGCACCTGCTCGGGCGGTTCGGCGGGCGCGCTGGAGGAGGAGAACGGCTCGATCCAGGTGATGTCGCCCGGCTACTGCGCCTACATGCGTGAGGTGGTGCAGGGCCTCCTGGAGCGGCACCACGCGCAGAGCCTCGCCGCGTTGTCGTGAGCGGGCCCCCGGAGATGTCCCCGGCGTCCCGCGCACGTCGGGCCGCCGGTCCACGGGTCCACCTGCAGCCGGCTGAGGAAGGGTGACTGGTTCCATGGCAACGATCGGTATGCACTTCGGCCACGACGCGGGCGCCGCCCTTACCGACGCGGACGGCTACCGGATCATCGAGGCGGAACGCCGGCTGCGGCTGCGCCACGTGTGCGGGGGCAACGGCCGCTTCCCGCAGGCAGTGGCCGGCTGGCTGGCGGAGCTGCGGGAGCGGGCGGCGAGCCCGGTGACCCGGGTCGCGGTGGCCGACTGGTACACCCCGGTGTGCCGGGTCCTGCCGCCGGCGCTGGTCGAGCTGGTCAACGAGGACGCGCGATGGACGGCCAGGGGCGGGATCGGGCTCGTCGACGCGGTGACCCGGGTGATCAAGCCGGTGGACTGGCCGCTCGCCGAGGGGCTCGGGGACATCACGCTCGTCGCTGTACGCCACCACTACGCGCACGCCGCGCTCGCGTACTACACCTCCGGCGCCCGCAAGGCCCTCGTGCTGGCCCTCGACGGGACCGGCAACTACGCCGAGTGCGGCATGGTCTGCCTCGGCGACGGCGACCAGCTCACCCCGGTGATGTCGTTCACCAACCGCGGCGGCCCGCGCTTCGGCCTGGTTTACGAGGCGCTGGCCCGGCGGGTGCACGGCAGCCAGTTCGACACCGGCAAGCTGCTCGGCCTGGCGGCGACCGGCGAGAGCGACCGCTCGCTGCTGCCGGTGCTGCGCGCCATGCTGGTCCCGCAGTCCACCCGGCGCGCCTCGCCCGACCTGTACGAGCAGCTGGACGAGGACCGGCTGACCGGGTCGGCGCTGCGCTACGCCGACACCTGGTGGGAGTACGACCCGGTCAGCGGCGGCTATCTGGACGTGGGCCTGGCCGACTCCTCGGACGACGACGTGGTGCACTCCTTCGGGTCCGTGTTCCCCGACGAGATCCGCACCCCGGACGGCCGTACGACCGTGGTGGGGACCTCGCCCGACGAGCGGGTCTGCCGGGATCTCGCCGCCACCCTGCAGTCCGCCGTGGAGCGGGACCTCACCCGGCTGGCGACCGGCATCAGTCGGCGCTTCCCGAGTTACTCCACGCTCTGCTACGCGGGCGGCTGCGCGCTCAACATCACCGTGAACAGCTGCCTCGCCGAGTCCGGGCAGTTCACCCGGGTGTCCATCCCGACCTGCTGCGACGACTCGGGCATCGCGCTGGGCGCGGCCCTGGCCGTCGCGGAGCCGTCCGACCGCCCGCCCCTGGCGGGCCGCTCGGGGTGGGCGCGGCTGGCGTACGCCGGGCCGCCGTTGGAGGAGCTGGACGAGCCGCCGCCGGAGGGGCTGTCGCCGGCCCGCGTGTCCGGGGCCGCGTCCGAGCGCGGAGCGGGTGCGGAGCCGGGCGGCGGCCTGGCCGCGCGGCTGGGCGCCCTCGGGCTGTCGGCGCGCGGACTCGCCGACGACGACGAGCTGGTGCGGGCGGTCGCGGGCCTGCTGGCCGAGCGGCGCTGCCTGGCCTGGCTGGACGGCGGCATGGAGACGGGGCCGAGGGCGCTCGGACACCGCTCGCTGCTGGTGTCGGCGCACTGGAACGGCGCCCGCCGGCACGTGTCCCAGACCATCAAGGGGCGCGAATGGTTCCGGCCGGTCGCGCCGATCTGCCCGGAGGAGGTCGCGGACCGCTACTTCACCGGCCCCCTGGACCACACCGAAAGCATGCTGTTCGCGGTGCGGGTGCGGCCCGAGGAGTCCCACCGGCTCGCCGAGGCGCGGCACATCGACGGCACGGCCCGCCTGCAGACCGTACAGCCGGACACCCACCCCCTGCTGCACCGACTGTGCCACGCGGTCGGCGACCGCACCGGGCTGCCCGTCCTCATCAACACCAGTGCCAACAGTGGCGGCATGCCCATCCTCAACCACCTCGACCAGGCCCTGGAGCTGCTGGCGGAGACGGAACTGGACGCCGTGGTGCTGCCCGGGCGCCGCCTGATCGTCGAGTGATCCGCGCCCGCCCCCAGCGGGCGGCAATCGGCCGAAAACGGCGGTGCCGGTCCGGGCCCGCCCACCCGATCCTGTACAGGCGTCGTTCCCCTGGAGAGTGCACGTGCCCGCCACGCAACTGCGCGACATCCGCAAGACACAGCCGCTGCACGTCCTGTCCCCCGCCGACTGGGCCCAGTGGACCGAGCAAGGCTATGTGATCGTCCGTCAGGCGGTGGCGCCCGAGACGGTCGCCGCGCTCGCGGACGGCCTGCACTCCTTCCTCGACATGCGCCCCGACGACCCCTCGACCTGGATCTCGCCGCACACCGGCAACGACCGGCTGCCCGGCCACAGCGGACTGGTCGAGATGTACAACCACCAGGCCCAGTGGGACGTGCGCCAGACACCGCGGGTGTACGAGGCGTTCGCCGACATCTGGGACCTGGACGAGCTGTGGGTGACCATCGACTTCGCCAACGTCAACCCGCCCAACCGGGGCGAGCGGGCCTTCGGCGGGTTCGTCCACTGGGATGTGGACACCTCCACCGACCCGCTGCCGGTGAGCTGTCAGGCGGTGCTCTCGCTGACGGCGGGCGACGAGGAGATCGGCGGCTTCCAGTGCGTGCCGGAGATCTTCGCCGAGTGGGAGAAGTGGGTGAGCCGGCAGCCCGCCGAACGGGACCCGTTCACACCGGACATCACCGGCTACTCGATCACTACCCCGGAGGTGGCGCCCGGCGACCTGATCATCTTCAACAGCCTGCTGCCGCACGGCGTGCACCCGAACGTCTCCGAGCGGCGGGTGCGCATGGCGCAGTACCTGACCATGGCGCCCGCCTGGGAGGAGAACGCCGAACTGCGCGAGGCCCGGGTGCGGTTCTGGCGGGACCGCGTCCCGCCGCACCCGCCGGAGGGCGGGGCACGCAAGGAGGAGGCCGAGCTGTACGGGCAGGCGCGGCTGACGGAGCTGGGCGAGCGGCTGCTGGGACTGCGCGGGTGGCACGAAGGGAGCGTCGTTGGCTAGCACTGCGTCACCGGGGACCCGCGCGGCGGGGCGGGCGGACCTGGGCCGTCCGTTCCGCTGGCTGTGGGCCTCGGCAGCGGCCTCCAACGCGGGCGACGGCATCACGCGGACGCTGCTGCCGCTGCTGGTCGTCGCGCACCACCCCGATCCGGCGGCGGTCGCGGGCCTGACCGCCGTGAACATGCTGCCGTGGCTGCTCTTCGCGCTCCCGGCGGGCGTCCTGGTGGACCGGGCGGACCGGCGGCGCATCGTGCTCGGCAGCAACGCGGTCCGGGCGGCGGCGCTGGCCGGAGCGGCCTTCGTGCTCGCGCAGGACCGGCCGCTGGGCCTGCTGTACGCGCTGGCGTTCGTGCTGGGCATCGCCGAGACGCTGGCCGACACCGCCGCCCCCGCGATGCTGCCGCGCCTGGTCGACGAGCGGCACCTGGAGCGGGCCAACGGGCGTCTGTCGGCGGCGCAGATCGTGCTCAACGAGACGGCCGGACCGCCCGTGGCGGGTCTCCTCGCGGGGCTGACGGCCGCGGCGGCGCTGGCCGCGGGCGGGGCGCTGTACGCGCTGGCCGCGCTGCTCCTGCTGGGTCTCGCCCCGCTCGCCCGGACCGGGCGCGCACCGGAGCCGGGCGGGGCACGCTCCGCAGGGGCGCGCGGAAGAGGGCGCGGCGGTGTGCTCGAGGACATCCGGGAGGGCGTCGGCTTCGTCCTGCGCCACCGCACCCTGCGGCTCACGCTGGCCGCAAGCGCCCTGTACGGACTGGTCTTCTCGGCGACCTTCTCGATGCTGGTCCTGCTCAGCGACCGCACGCTGGGGCTGAGTGGCACCGGGTACGGACTGCTGCTGGCCGCCGGGTCGCTGGGCGCCGTCGGGGGCAGCTGGCTGGCGCCCCGGGCAGCCGACCGGCTGCCCACCGTACGGCTGGCCCGCTGGTCCCTGGTGGCGTCCGGGGCCGCGTACGTCCTGCTGGGAACGGCGCCGGACCCCGTGCTCGCCGGACTGGCGCTGGCCGGGAACGGCGTCTTCATGATGGGCTGGAACATCCCGGTGATGTCGCTGCGCCAGCGGCTGACGCCGGAGAACCTCCAGGGCCGGGTGATGAGCGTGTCCCGGCTGTGCGCCTGGGGCACCATGCCGCTCGGCGCGCTCCTCGGCGGGCTGCTCGCCGAAGTCCTGTCCGTCCCGGCGGTGTTCGTCGTCTGCGGCACCGTCCTGGCCGCGGGCGCCCTGCTGCTGCTCGCCCCCCTGCCCAACTCCCCGGCCGGGCCCGAGGACGCGCCCCCGCATCCACATCCCGATCCGCACACCGACCTTCCCGACAAGGGGTGACCATTGGACACGCAGCTCTACGACACGGTGATCGTCGGGGGCGGCCCGGCCGGCCTGAACGGGGCGCTGTACCTGGGCCGTTCGCGCCGCCGGGTACTACTCATCGACTCCGGCGACGCCCGCAACATGGCGGCGGGGGTCATGCACAACGTGCTCACCAACGACGGCGCGAGCATCGCCGACTTCCGGGCCCGCTCCCGCGCCCAGCTCGCCGAGTACGACGTGTCGTTCCGCGACGACGAGGTGGTGTCCGCGGCCGGCCAGGGCGACCACGTGGTGGTCGCCACCAAGGAGTCGGGCACCTTCCGCGCCCGCAGCCTGCTGTACGCGGCGGGCGTGCGCTCCCTCCTGCCACCGGTGCCGGGGATCGCGGACCTGTGGGGGAAGACCGTGTTCGAGTGCCCGTACTGCCACGCCTGGGAGATCCGCGAGCGGACCATCGCCGTGTACGGCGGTGCGGTGCCCAGCGAGTGTCTGGCGTCGACCCTCACGGTGTGGTCCGACAACATCACCTACCTCTCCGACCGGCGGGAGCTGCCCGAAGACGAGCGGGACCGGCTCATCGCGGCCGGGGTGCCGGTCCGCGCGGAGAAGGTGGCGGGGCTGAAGCCGCACCCCGAGGGCGTGCGGGTCGAGTTCGAGGACGGCGGCGGCGCGAGCTACGGCGCGCTGTTCCTGCACCTCGACATGGAGCCCCGGGTGGAGCCCCTGCACCCCTGGGTCGACGTCCCGGACCTGGAGTCGGTGCAGACCGACGACCGGGGCCGCACCAGCATCCCCCGCCTGTACGTGGCGGGCGACCTGGGACGCAACATGCACCAGGCGGCGATGGCCGCGTCCAGCGGCGGACTGGCGGCCATGGCTGTCAACGCCGACCTGATCCGCGAGGACCGGCCCGGCTCCCTGCCCGCGCCGCCGCCCCCGGCCCCGGCGCCCTGACCGGTGCCCCGCAGCCCGCCCTCCACCGCGCACACCGACGGGAGCACCGCAGCGATGACGTCACCCCGCGCCGAGTACACGCCGCACATGGAGCACTACACCTTCGTCCTGGAGGACCAGCCCTATCTGGGGTACTTCCAGTACGGCGGTGAGAAGACGCCCGTCTACACCACCGACCGGCACGGCTTCCGGGTCACGCCCGGCCCCGGCGGGCAGCGGGCCACGGTCGGCGACGACCGGCCCGAGGGCCCCGCGCGGGTGCTGGCGGGCAGTTCCGCCGTGTTCGGCGTGGGCGCCACCGGGGACGCCGCCACCATCGGCGCGCGCCTGTGGAACGCGCACGCGCCCCGGCTGCCGTGGCTGAACTTCGCCGGCCAGAGCCACAACTCGGTCCAGGAGCTGCTGCTGTTCACCCTGTTCCAGCACGAACTGCCGCCCGTCGAGGACATCGTGCTGCTGTCGGGGGTGAACAACCTGGTGCTGAGCAGGCTGCCCGAGGAGAAGCAGGGCCGCCACGGCGCGTTCTTCGACTGCGGTCCCGCCCCGGACGTCGTGCCCCCGCCGGACCGGCGGGTCGCGCACGCGACGGACCTGACCCTGCGCCACCTCCGCGGCTGGAAGCTGCTCGCGGACGGGCTCGGGGCGCGACTGACGTTCGTCCTGCAGCCGCTCGCGCCATGGGTGCGCGAGGAGCCACTGCCGCGCGAGAAACTGCTCTTCGAGGAACTGGACGAGGTGTCCAACTTCCGCCGGTTCCACAACGACATCTCCACGATGGCGGCCGGCCGCTCCTACGCGGAGCGGCTCGCCGTCGGATGCGCCGCGCTGGACGTGCCGTTCCTGGACATGAACGTGGCGCTGGGCGAGGCCGCCGCGCCGGAGAGCTGGCTGTTCATCGACCGGGTGCACTGCACGGACCTGGGCTACGACCTGGTGGCCCGGCAGCTGGCGGACCGTCTGGACCTGGCGTGAGGGGGCCCGGGCCCGGCGACGGCGAGGAGCGCGGAGCCGGCCGGGCCCCGGCGCCCCGCCGCCTCGCGTCCTGGCTGCGCGCCCGGAGCCGAATCGAGCGGCCCGCCGACGCCCCGGACCCGGTCGAGTCCCCGGCCGCGCCTGCGGCGGACCGGCCCGCCGAACCGCCCCGGCCGGCGTCCCGGTTGCGCCGGCAGCCGGAAGGCGACGCGTCCGTCTACCCGTTGTTCTGACATGGGGACGCGGACCGGCGGAGGGTGGACCGGCGGCGCGTGCCGGGACGGTCCGGTACTGGGAATCTCCGCCTACTACCACGACAGCGCGGCGGCCCTGGTGTCCGAGGGCGTTCCGGTGGCCGCCGCCCAGGAGGAGCGGTTCAGCAGGCGCCGTCACGACGCCGGCTTCCCGGCCCAGGCCGTCGCCTACTGCCTGCGGGAGGCGGGTCTGCGCCTGGACGAGCTGGCGGCCGTGGCGTTCTACGAGGACCCGGCGCTGAAGTTCCGCCGGGTGATGGCCACGTGGCTGGCGACGGTGCCGCACGGCTTCCCCGTCTTCCGCCGTGCCTTCCCGCAGTGGGCCGGCTGGAAGCGGCACGCCCTGGACGACGTGCGCGCGCGGCTACGCGCGCTGTCCGGCGGACGGCCGCTGCCGCCGGTGGTGGCGCACCGGCACCACGCCTCGCACGCCGCATCCGCGTTCCTGCCCAGCCCGTACCCGTCGGCGGCGGTGCTGTGCGTCGACGGCGTCGGCGAGTGGGCGACGACGACGCTGTGGCACGGCCGGGGCACCGAACTGGTCCCGCTCGCCGAGCTGCGATTCCCGCACTCGCTGGGCATGCTGTACTCGGCGTTCACCCACTTCTGCGGCTTCAAGGTCGACTCGGGCGAGTACAAGCTGATGGGCCTGGCCCCGTACGGCACGCCGCGCTGGGCGCCCCTCATCCGGGAGCGGCTGATCGACGTCAAGGCGGACGGATCGTTCCGCCTCGACCTGCGCCACTTCGCCTTCCAGTACGGCAGGACAATGACCGGCCGGGCCTTCGAGGAGCTGTTCGGCGGCCCGCGACGCACCCCCGAAGGACCGCTCACGGAGCGGGAGTTCGATCTCGCCGCCTCGGTCCAGGCGGTGACCGAGCAGGTGGTGCTGCGGCTGGCCCGCACGGTGCTGGAGCGCACGGGCGAGCGGCGGTTGTGCCTGGCCGGCGGTGTCGCGCTGAACTGCGTGGCCAACGGACGGCTCGTGGACGAGGGCATCTGCGACGAGCTGTGGGTGCAGCCGGCCGCCGGGGACGCCGGCGGCGCGCTGGGCGCGGCCCTGGCGGAGTCGCACGGCCGGGGTGCGCCGCGCACCCATGTGCGGCGGGGCACGGACGCGATGGCGGGCGCACTGCTCGGGCCCGGGTACGGCGCCGGGGAGGTCGCGGAGTTCCTGGACCGGGGTGGCTACCCCGCCGTACGCCTGCCGGAGCCGGAGCTGGTCGGGCGGGTGGCCGCCGAGCTGGCAGAGGGGAAGGTGGTGGGCTGGTTCCAGGGGCGCATGGAGTTCGGTCCGCGCGCGCTGGGCAACCGGTCGATCCTGGCCGATCCGCGCGATCCCGGTACGCAGTCCACGCTCAACTTGAAGACCAAGTTCCGGGAGTCCTTCCGGCCCTTCGCCCCGGCAGTGCTCGCCGAGGACGCCAAGGACTGGTTCGACCTCGCCGGGGAGAGCCCGTACATGCTGCTGACCGCGCGGGTCGCGGCGGCACGGCGCCGGGCGTGCGGACCGGAGGCGGAGGGACTGGCAGGCTTGGACCTGCTGCGGGTGCCGCGCTCGACGATCCCGGCGGTGACGCACGTGGACGGGTCGGCCCGGGTGCAGACTGTCACCGCCGAGCGCAACGCTCGCTTCCACGCGCTGCTGACCGCGTTCCGGGACCGGACGGGCTGCCCGGTGCTGGTGAACACCTCCTTCAACGTGCGCGGCGAGCCGATCGTCCGCGACCCCGGGGAGGCGTACGCCTGCTTCATGCGCACCCGGATAGACCTGCTGGTGCTGGGCGACTTCCTGCTGGACAAGCGGGACCAGCCCGTGTGGCGGGAGGAGGGGGACTGGCGTGCCGCGATCCCGATGGACTGAGCGCCTGGGCGGACTGGGCCTGGCCGCGCTGTACTTCGGCGTGCTGACTCCGGTCGGGTGGTGCGTCCGCGCGGTGCGGGACCCACTGCGCCGGTCCTGGAACGCGGACCGGGCCGGCTACCTGGAGCCGCCGGACCGGAGCCGGGGGCCGCGCCGTAGGCCGGGCGCCGACGACCGGCGCCCGGGACGGGCGCACGGGTTCAGCGGCCGCCGGGTGTGACGGCCGAGGTCACCACCACGCGGCGGGTGCCGAGGACGTGGACGCGGGAAACGGCGTCGGTGAAGCCGCTCGCGGTGGCCCAGGCGCCGGCCTCCTCGGCGTTGCCCGGGAGCGGGACGTCCGCAGCGAGGAGCGCGGAGAAGCGTTCGGACGGCCGGAAGTGCGTGGCCAGCGGGAGCGTGAACCCCACCCGTCCGCCCGGGCGCAGCGCGCGCCGCCAGTCGGCCACCGCCCGGCCGCCCAGAAAGTGCAGCGAGGAGGCGCAGAGGACGACGTCGAGGGAGTGCTCGGCGACCGGCAGCGGCACGGCGTCCGCGAGGCGCCAGTCGATCGCCGCGCTCCGCACCGGGGACGCGGCACGCGCCCGGCCCGCCTCGATCATGCCGGGCGACACGTCGACGGCGAGGACGGGCGGCGCGGCGGCGGGGCGGCTCCGCGCGAGTTGCACGGCCACGGCGCCCGCTCCGCAGGCCACGTCGGCGACGGCGTCCATCGGGCCGGGGCCGACCAGGGCGAGCAGGGCCCGCGCGACCTCCTCGTGGTGCTCGTGGTCGTAGCTGGGGGCGAGATCATCGAAGACCCCGGCCAGGGTTGCGCTCTGCGTCACCGGGCGATCCTACGCACCCGCGTCCCTTCCTTGCGACACCTGGCTCGGCCTCTGCCACCAGGACGCCAAGGTCAGTCGGGCGGGGCCGCGTTCGGGTGCGCGGTCTGCTTCCGGGTGTGAAGCACGGTGATCAGTCGTGCGCCTGGAATCCGGCGGCGAGGCGCCGGGAATGGCTCGGCGGGGTGGTGCGGTCGGCCGAGCCGACCATCGCGACGCTCGGTACCGTGATCTCTGCCAGGCGCGGATGGCGGTCCTCACGGGCGAAGGCGGGCAGGATCGGCAGGTGGGCGCGGTGGTCCTGGCGGAGGAACAGCTCACGAAAGACAGCGATCATGGCTGGTGACGGTCGTTTTCCCGAACGGGCTGCCCCGAACAGCACACCGCCGGTACGGACAACGCTGGAGGTACCCGCTCTCCACCAGGGGTATCTGCAACCGGTTCTGCGGCGCGCCGTCGTAGATCCAGCGCGCCCAGGTCGCGAACAGCACCAGGCGCAGGCGGCGAGCGAGACGGACCTGGAGTCCCAGGCTTATGCAGTCAACAGCGATCTCCGTACCGGGTCGTCTGGCTGAACCCACCGTGGCCTCTCCAGATGTGGACTAGGGCGCGTATCGAGTCGTGATCAATTTGCGGGATGTGCCTTCGTGGCACGGTCCGGTCCGATAGACGGTCTTACGTGACGCGAGTGCAACTGACCGATCCGGATTGGGAGTTCATCGAGCCGTACCTGCCGATCGGCGAGTACGGCCCGTACCCCGAGCGACTGCGGCAGCAGTTCGAGGGCGTGATCTGGCGGTTCAAGACGGGCGGGCAGTGGCGGGAGATGCCGACGGAGTTCGGCGCCTGGTCGACCGTCCACAACCGCTTCCGGCAGTGGCGTGACGCCGGCGTCTTCGAGGCCCTGCTGGAGGGCCTGATCACGGAAGCCGCGAAGCGGGGTGAGGTGGACCTGTCCCTGGTCAGCATCGACTCCACCACCGCCCGAGCCCACCACGACGCGGCCGGGATGCACCTCGACGAGGACGTCGTCACCGCCCTGGAGAAAGCCGCGGCCGAGGAGGAGAAGGCCAGGTCAAAGAGGGCGGCCTCGAAGAGCAAAACGGGCAAGAGACCGAAAGTGATCCCGCGCTGGAAGAACGACGACGCATCCGGCGTCGGCGGAAACTCCGGCTGAAGGCCGCCCTCCTCGGACGTTCCAGAGGCGGGCAGACCAGCAAGGTCCACCTCGCCGCCGACCGCAAGTGCCGCTCGCTGGCGTTCATCCTGACCACAGGCCAGGCAGCGGACAGCCCGCAGTTCATCCCCGTCCTGAAGAAGGTACGGGTACGCGGGCCCGTCGGCCGACCCCGCATCCGGCCGGACGCGGTCGCCGGGGACAAGGCGTACTCGTCCCGCGGAAACCGCGCCCACCTGCGCAAACGCCGTATCAAGGCGGTCATCCCGGAGAAGAAGGACCAGGCCGCCAACCGGAAGAAGAAGGGCTCCAGAGGTGGCCGACCCGTCAGCCACGACGCCGATCTCTACAAGGAGCGGAACACCGTCGAACGCCTGATCAACAAGCTCAAAGCATGGCGAGGCATCGCCACCCGATACGACAAGACTCCCGACAGCTACCTCGCCGGTCTCCACCTGCGCGCCTCGATGATCTGGATCAAGGACCTCACCAGGACCACCCGATGATCACGACTCGATATGCCCCTAGGTGACGCGCTGAGGTGCCGGACGCCAAGGGCGGGCAGGAGTTGAGTCAACGGTCAACCAGCCGTGGACGCGGGGCCTCACCCGTGGATTCCGCGTCGGTGTCGTCGGTGCCGACCGGGCCGCGGGGAAGCATCCAGTCCAGCCACTTCGGCAGCCACCAGTTGGTCCGGCCGAGGAGTGTCATGGTCGCCGGTACCAGCACCATGCGTACGACCGTGGCGTCGATGAAGATCGCGGTGGCCAGGCCGAGCCCGAACATTTTGGTGGAGGGGTCCTCGGCGACGGCGAAGGACAGGAAGACCGCCACCATGATGAGGGCGGCCGAGGTGATGATCCGGGCGGTGCGCGAGACGCCCTCAACGATCGCCGTGCCGTTGTCGCCGGTGCGCAGGTACTCCTCGCGTACGCGGGAGAGGAGGAACACCTCGTAGTCCATCGACAGGCCGAACAGGATGGCGAAGAGGAACATCGGGATGAACGACACGATCGGAACCGTCGCTTCCAGCCCGATGAGTGCGCCTCCCCAGCCCCACTGGAAGACCACGACCATGATGCCGTAGGCCGCGCCGATGCTCAGCAGATTCAGCAGTACCGCCTTGAGCGGTACGAGTATCGAGCGGAAGACCAGCATCAGCAGCAGGAACGACATCGCCAGCACGGCGGCGACGAACACCGGCAGGCGTTGGCTGGTGCGTTGGCCCACATCGGACAGGCTCGCGGCGGCGCCGCCGACGTGGGCCCTGGCCGGGCCGTGCCCGATCGCCGTGGGCAGCACGTCGGTGCGCAGCCGGGCGATGGTGTCGGCCGTGGCCTTGTCCTGAGGGCTGGTGGTCGGGAACACCACGAGGGTCGCGATGCCGGTGGCCCGATCGATGTGCGTCGGCGCGACGGATGCGATGCCCGGATCCGCCGCGACCGTTGCGACGAGTCGGTCCAGCACTCCCGGATCACCGGTGGGGTCCGCGGCGATGACGAGGGGACCGTTGGTGCCCGGGCCGAACCCCTCGGCGACGAGGTCGTAGGCCCGGCGCTCGGTACGGCTGTGGGGCAGTGAGCCGTCGTCGGGCAGGCCGACGCGCAGGCCGAGCACGGGCAGCGTCGCGGTCAGCAGCAGCCCCGCCGCGCCGACCGCGTACGGCACCGGGTGCTGGCTGACGTGCCCGATCCAGCGACGCCACCCGGCGGCGTGGGCGGCGCCTGCCGCCGGGTCCCGCCGCCGTGCGAGTCGGCCCAGCTTCCTGGTCTGCAGAGCCCGGCCGATCCGGCCGGCCCGGGCCAGGCGTGGGCCGGCGGCGCCGAGGAAGGCCGGCAGCAGCGTCACCGACGCGACCACCATGGTCAGAACGACGATCGAGACGGCGAGCCCGCCCACCGTCATGAACGGTACGTTCGCGACCGCCAGGCCGAGGATCGATACGACGACGGTGCCGCCGGCGAAGACCACGGGCCTCCCCGCCGTGGCCACCGCTCGCCCCGCCGCCTCGCGGGGATCGAGCCCGCGCGCGAGGTACTCCCGGTGCCTGGCGAGCACGAACAGCGCGTAGTCGATGCCCACTCCGAGCCCGACCATGCTGCCCAGGACCGGTGCGAAGGTGGGGACCTCTGTCACCCCCGCCAGTACCGTCATCGTGGCGACCCCGACGGTCAGCCCGAAGACCGCCATGCCGATCGGCAGCGCGGCGGCGACGAGCGAACCGAACGCCAGGAACAGGATCGCGGCCGCGGCGAGGAGGCCGATCAGCTCGCTCGCGCCGCCGTCGGGGTCGGAGAAGGCGTAGAAGAGGTTCCCGCCCATCTCGATGCGCAGGGGCAGTTCGGCGCGCAGCCGGTCGCCGAGATCGACGAGGGCGTCGAGGTCTTCGGTCGACAGCCGGCTCTGGTCGGGGTACTGCACCCGGACGACCGCGATCCGCCCGTCGGCCGAGACGAGGCCGCCGCGCACGGCCTTTCCCCCGCCTGCGTCGAGTGCCCCCGCCGGGTCGCTCGTGCCGAGCACGTGCGGCAGCCGCTTCACCTCGGTCTGCAGCCGCGTGAGAGCGGTGCGCGCGCCGTCGTCGAAGAACGTCGCACCGCCGTCGAGGGGGGTGACGACCACTTGGGCGGTCATCCCCTCCTGGCCGGTGCCGGCCCGCTCGATCAGTTGCGCGGCCCGTTGGGAGTCCAGCCCCGGAGCGGTCATCGAGTCCGCGGTCCGCCCGCCGATGGCGATCGCGGCGAGGACGGCGAGCGTGGCGGCGATCAGCCATGCCGCGATCACCCGCCAGGGATGGCGGGCGGCGCTTGCGCCCAGGCGCAACAGGGCTTTCGAGAGCATCGGGTCCTCCAACCACCTCGTCGGCCGTCCTTGTACGGCCGCCGATGCCGAGGCTCGTCGCCACGGCGCTCCGCGGCATCGGCCCGCGGGCCGCGGATCCGTCGGCCCCGGGGCGGAGTGACGACCCGTCCTTTCGGCTGATGCGCGGCACGCCGCGGTCCCTAGGCTGAGAACCGTGCTCCGAGACGACCTGCGAACCCTGTGGACCGAACCCCGGCCGCCCGACGCGCCCGCCCGGGTGCGGCGGGACTGGGCGCTGCTCGCCGCGGGCCTTGCCGGTGTGGCGCTGGAGGCCACCCTGCGCGAGAACGTCGTGTGGCGGCCGGTGGCGGTGGTGTTCGCCGTATGGCTGTGCCTGCTGCCCCTGTGGCGCCGGACCCGCCCGCTGGCGATGGTGACGCTGGCGTTCGGCTCGGTGATCCTGCTTCAGGTGGCCTCGCTGGTCGCCGCACCGCGCGAGCCCGTCGGCCTGTACACCGGCGCGGTCGTGCTCGTGCTGGTGTACGCGCTGCCCCGGTGGGGATCGGGGCGCGAGATCGTGCTGGGCGGCGCGGTGATCCTCGCGGCCGGCGCGCTGTGTTCCGTCACGGACGAGACCCCGGTCGTCGAAAATGTCGTGGGCTTCGTCTTCCTGCTGCTGCCCGGCGTGGTCGGGGCTGCCGTGCGGTTCCGGGTGACCGCTCGCGAGCGGCAGTTGGAGCAGGTGCGCTCCCGCGAGCGCGAGCAGCTCGCCCGGGAACTGCACGACACGGTGGCCCACCACGTGTCGGCCATGGTGATCATCGCCCAGGCGGGCCGGGTGCTCGCGGGCACCGACCCGTCCGCCGCCGTCGAGGCGCTGGAGGGGGTCGAGGAGGAAGGGGCGCGCACGCTGGAGGAAATGCGCGCCATGGTCGCCGCGCTGCGCGACCGCGGGGTCGGCGCCGAGCTGGCGCCCCCTGCCGGAGTCGCGGATCTGGAGCGCCTGGTGCGCACCCCGGGTGGTCGCCTCAGGGTCGACCTGGGGCTCGACGGCGAACTGGACGCGCTGCCCCCGGCCGTGGACGCGGCCGTCTACCGGATCGTGCAGGAGTCGGTGACCAACGCGCTGCGCCATGCGGTCGACGCGACCGAGCTCGTCGTTCGGGTCGCCGCGGAACGGGACACGGTACGGGTGAGCGTGCGCGACAACGGCCGGCGCACCGGCCGGGGTCGCGACGGATACGGACTTACCGGACTGCGCGAGCGCGCGACCCTGCTCGGCGGCACACTACGAGCCGGCCCGGGTACCGACCGGGGCTGGCATGTCGAAGCCGAACTGCCGAGAGCGAGGAGCGAGAGCGGTGTCCATTCGCATCCTCGTCGCTGACGACCAGACGATCATCCGCACCGGGTTGCGGATCATGCTGAACGCCCAGCCCGGCATCGAGGTGGTCGGCGAGGCCGCCGACGGGCGGGAAGCGGTACGTCTGGCCCGCGAACTACGCCCCGACGTCTGCCTGTTCGACATCCGCATGCCCGTACTCGACGGGCTCGAGGCCACCCGGCTGGTCGCCGGCCCGGGCGTCGCCGACCCGCTGGCCGTGGTCGTCATCACCACGTTCGACCTCGACGAGTACGTCTACGGCTCACTGCGTGCCGGCGCCCGCGGATTCCTCCTCAAGGACACGGGACCGGACCTTCTGGCGCAGGCCGTACGGTCGGCGTCCGACGGTGAGGCGCTCATCGCGCCCAGCGTCACCGTCCGCCTGCTCCAGGCATTCGCGGACCTGCCCGCCGGCCGGCCCGCAGCCCAGCCGGTCTCACCCGTCACCGCCCGCGAGGAGCAGGTGCTCCTCGCCGTCGCCCGCGGGCTGACCAACACCGAGATCGCCGATGCACTGCACATCAGCCTCAGCACGGTGAAGACGCATCTGGCCAGCCTGATGGCCAAACTCGGCGCCCGCAACCGGGTCGAGATCGCGATGTGGGCCTACGAAACGCGCCGTATCCTCCCCGGAACCTGAGCCGGGTGCCGGGCCATGTCCCATGAGTCCCCGCCCGGACATCAGTGCACCGGTCGGCTCATCTCGGCTCCACGTGCCTCACCCGCCCCAGAGCGTGACGTACCAGGAGGCCGGAACTGGGACGGTGAGACACCCGATACGACAAGACTCCCGACAGCTACCTCGCCAGTCTCCACCTGCACGCCTCGATGATCTGGATCAAAGACCTCACCAGGACCACCCGATGATCACGACTCGATACGCGGCCTAACGAGCAGCCAGGACGTAATGCGCCGGCTTGATCCGGTGTGCCTGTGTTCGGATGGGTGGTCACCGAGTACCTCTGCTCCACGGCCCCGGAAGGTGCCGGCCCGCGGCCAGCGGGGGGCCAACACCTGGCGAGTCGCGCGGGTCCAGGGTGAGCCGACTCGGATATGTGGTGCGAGGTTTGTAGCATGGAAGTATGGCTGTCTTGTCACAGATGATGCCCCTGGGTACGCCCGCGCCGGACTTCGCGCTCCCTGATCTGGTCGGCCGAACTGTCCGCCGTGACGACTTTGCCACCGCTCCTGGGCTGTTGGTCGCATTTTTGTGCAACCACTGTCCCTACGTGCGCCATGTCGAGGCGGGGCTCGGCAGGCTGCTCGCCCGGTACCCGAACCTGGCGGTGGTGGGCCTCTGCTCCAATGATGCCGAAGCCTATCCGGACGACCGGCCCGAACGCCTGGCTGAGCAGGCCGGGCGGGCGGGCTGGGCCTTCCCGTACCTGGTGGATGCCGACCAGACCGTCGCCCGGGCTTACCAGGCCGCCTGCACTCCGGACTTCTTCCTCTACGACACCCAGCGCCGATTGGCCTACCGGGGAGCGATGGACGAGTCCACTCCGGGAAGCGGCAAGCCGGTCACCGGTGAACTGCTGGACGCCGCGATCACTCACGTCCTGGCCGGTGAACCGGTTCCTGAACCCCACCGGCCGAGCATGGGCTGCTCCATCAAGTGGCGAGAGTGATCACCGCGCTCTTCGAGGAGACACCCAGAGGACATCGTCACCATGTGACCGCCCGCTCGACCCGCCGGGCCGCGGCGGTGTGCGTGCTGAGCATGGCCATCGCACAGCTGCTCTCGAACGTCGCGCATCAGATCCCGCAGTTTCGTGCCGCAGGTAGCGGGGCAGCAAGCAGCGCCACATGTAGTGGCAGCGCGCCTTCCACCTCACCCGCCTGCACCTGGAGGAAGGCGGCACGCCGCCTCGGCTTCGAGCTCACCACCGTGCAGCAGTGGATGCTGGAGCAGGTCCTCGGGATCGAGCCCGCGGTCGAGGACGAGAAGCCGAAGCCGCGCCGTACGCAGGCCGACAAGTGGGCGATCAACCTCACCGCCGCCACCCAGTTCTACCAGCGCGAGGGGACCTGCAGGTGCCCACGTCGAGACGATCACCGTCAACACTGACGACGGCGAGGGCCAGGAATAACGCGTCATCAAGCTCGGAATGTGGATCGGCAAACAACACTCCCGGGCCGCCACACTGACACCGGAACGGATCCAGCAACTGCCGTGGGCCTCGGCAAAACACCGCGCCAGGGCTACTGGGACGAACCTCCATTCTGAGCCCGGTCTTTCCGCCTCCCAGGGGCGTGCGCCTGCGAGTGGGGAAGCACGCCTGTGGTTGGAGCCCTTACCTGACAGCCGCGATGATCACGCCGAACGCCGAGAGGCAGCTATGTCCAGCGTATGCCGAGGGTGGACAGTAGGTCGCGCATCACCCAAGTGCTGACCTCCTGCAACGCTCTGTCCGACACGCTGCGATGGACTGTTCCGCGCTTCTTGGCGGATGTCGCTTTCAATGGGATGACGACAGGAATGAGAGGCGATTCCGTATGAGCACGAAGCCCCCGGCCGGTTACGCCTACGGCTCGACTTCGCCCAGTCCGGTTTCGAGAGATGAGCTGGCCAAGCTGGAGGCGAGTGTTCTGTTCACCCCCGATGACGCGGCGGCTTTGCGCACGGCGGGGGAGGTGTTGGAGGACCAGGTCGAGGATGTCCTGGACGTCTGGTACGGGTTTGTGGCCTCGCATCCGCACCTTGTCGCCTACTTCGCGACCTCGGAAGGCGTCGTCCTGGACGAATATCTGGCACGTGTACGCGGGCGATTCGGGAAGTGGATCCTGGACACCTGTCGACGTCCGCACGACGAGGAGTGGCTCTCCTACGCGCATGAAATCGGACTACGTCACACCGAGGAGAAGAAGAACCAGACCGACCAAGCCGCCTCCGTACCTTACGTCCCCCTGCGCTACATGGTGGCCTTCATCTACCCGATCACCGCCACGATCCGACCTTTCCTGGCGAAAAAGCGCCACGATGAGGCCACTGTGGAGCGCATGTACCAGGCATGGTTCAAGTCGGTGACGCTGCAGACCGCCCTATGGCTGCGGCCGTACGCCGCCGACAAGTGGTGATCGACGCTGGATCAGGCGCCGTTCGTGCAGTGGGCCCACCCGGCCAGCACTCTTTGGGGCCCTCACACTCGGACCGCGTGCTCGGCGCGAACTGTACGCACCCAGGCAGCGTCGTCCGGGACAGTGTGCTGAAGTGCCTCCTGGCACTCACCGGGCCGGCTTTCCTCACGAGTGTTGGGCGTGCTGTACGCGCCCAGCTGTCCGGCGGGTGGTGACGCCAACGGCGGTGAGGGGCGGGGCCGACGGCGTGCCGGTTACTCCACCGGGTCAACCTCGACGAACTCGGAGCCCGAGGGGAGCTGGACTGGTCGCGGTGCGCGATCGACTCCGTAGGGTTTGGGCGGCAAAAGCGGGCCACTGACGGGACCGAATCCGACCGACCGTGGCAAGCCGGGATCGAAAATCCACCTGACCACCGACCGGGACGGACTGCCCCTGTCACTGGGCATCTCCGGCGCCAACACTCATAAAGCCTCGGCCCTGAAACCGCTCGTGCGCGGGATCCCGTCCATCCGCTCCCGGCGCGGCCCGCGCCGCCGAGGCCCCGCCAAAATCCACGCCGACAAGGGCTACGACTACGACCACCTGCGCCGATGGCTCCGCAAGAGGGGCACTCCCACCCCACCACCCGCCCTGGCTCGCCGGGGGTCGACGCCTGCACCGCCGCTACGAGCGCAAAGCCGAGCACTTCCTCGCCTTCGTCGGCATAGCCGCGCCCTCATCGGCTACCGCCGCCTGGCGGTGAATGCCGTCCGCCATCCGCGCCGGTGCAGTAGCTCGCCCACCCTGGCTTCATTGTGAGTGCCCATCACGGCGAGGTTCTCACGGCGACGCCAGCGGGACCACTGAGATGTGCTCAAGGACGCCAACCCTCCTGAAAGGGACGGCCATCCGAGTGCATCGTCCGATGGCGAGGGGTTGTGGTCACCTGATGGCCTCTACTGCTGGCTGGCCCGCGCGGGTTCGGCAGCGTGGATGAGCTGGCGGAGCGCCCCGTGGTAGACCTCGTGGTCGACCACGGCGGGCAGGATGGCGGCGAGGTGACCGGTCAGCACGGGGAACTCCTCGGGGTCGAGCGTGGCCAACGCGGTACGAGTGGCGGCCTGGGCGGCCTTCGGGTCGCGGTGGTCCACGAAGCTCGCGCTGCCGAGCGTGAGCAGGTACATCCGCCGGTAGGCGGTGATCGCCTCCTGCGGGGTCATTCCGGCCGCGAGGCTGTCGGCGAGCTGCGGCTCCACCATGCGTTTCAGTAGCTGCGGGCCCAGCCACGGACGGCCGCCGCGCAGGGCGATGAGGCCCGGATGGGCCGTCAACAGCTCGTACAGGCTTCGGAAACGGGTCTCGGTGGCCGTGGCCCAGTCGGCGCCGGGCTCGATGTCCGGGAGGTCGGAGGCGAGGCGGTCGGCACACAGGTCGAGCAGGCCTGCCAGATCGGTGCAGCGGCGCTGGATGGTCGCGTGGGCTATGCCGAGCCGGGCGGCCAGGGTCCGAAAGCTCAGGGCTGCGGAGCCTTCCTGATCCACAATCAGCAGGGCGGTTTCGGCAATGCGTTCGAGAGTCGCGAGGTCGAGAGAAGCGGATTGCCTAGGCATGTGAGCCAGCGTACGGTACAGCGTATCGTCACGGTAGGCTCAACTCTCCTGACTCGGAGGCGGCATGCCCCGCACGGCGCTCGACCCCCTCTTCACCGCCGCGGACGCCCCGGGCCGGATTCACCGACCGCCACCTGGCCAACCTCGCAGCCGGCGCCCTCGCCGCCGTCCGCGTCCCCGGCCTCCTCGACGGGCCGACTGCGCGAGCGCGCTCACCGCGCTGGACCGGCTGCCCACCGCCGACTACGACCCCGCCCGGGTGCCGACCCCGATCGTCCGGTTCGGCCCGGCCCTGAACGACTATCGCGACCAAGACGGTTCCCTGGAAGCCGATCGGTACTGGAACGATGCCGAGGCAGCCCGGGCCGCAATGCGCCCCGACCCGATCGCCGTCTCGCTGGCCCGGCTCGGCTCCGCCTGGGGCGCTGCCGTCGCCCCGGCCACCATCGGCGGACGGGCGGTCTTCGGCGGAACCCTGCGTGAGATCAACGCCGGAGCGCTGGTCCACTACGACTCGATCAACCGGGAGTTCCCCTCCGGTCCGTTCGATCAGGAGGTCGTCGCACAGCTGGCGTTCAACGTGTGGGTCCGCGTCCCGGACGCGGGCGGGGCGACCAGCGTGTGGCGTCAACCGCTGGGAGCCGGCCGACGAGCAGTACCGCGAGGCGTACGGCTACCGGCCCGAGACCGTCGAGCACTGCCAGCGGGTCAGCCTCGCCCCAGGGCTAGGCGACGCGCTGCTGTTCAATCCGGAGAACTTCCACTCCGTCGAACCCAACCCCGGCGGGCGACGGATCGCCTTCGCGTTCTTCCTCGCCCTGACCACCACCGGCCAGCTCATCGCCTGGTCGTGACCCCTCTCACCAGGAGCAACCCGTGCACCAGCTCACGTACGGCGACATCAAGGCCGCCACCGACCGCATCGCCGGACGCATCCGCCCCGTCGCCCTCACCGCCGTCGACCCCGGCACGATCCGAACCGCCCGCCGTGACCCTTTGGACGATCGCGAAACCGAGTCGTGCCAGGTCTGGCTGGCGCTGGAGTACATGCAGCACACCGGCTCCTTCAAGGCCCGCGGCGCCCAGAACTTCATCCAGGCGCACCGCGACGCCAAAACTCTGCCCGATGCCGGGGTGACCATCGCCTCCGGCGGTAACGCGGGCCTGGCGTGCGCGTGGGCCGCCCAGCAGCAGGGCGTCACTGCGACGGTATTCCTGCCGTCCACCGCCCCGGCGGTGAAGGTCGCCAAGCTCCACTCGTACGGCGCCGATGTCCGCCTGGTCGGCGTGGAGTACGCCGAAGCGCTGGCCGCGTGCGAGGACTTCGCGAGCGCGACCGGCGCGCTCGCCTCGCACGCCTACGACAATCCGCTGGTCGCCGCCGGTGCCGGCACCCTGCTGGAGGAGATCCGGACCCAGATCCCCGGCCTGGACACGGTGGTGGTCGCGGTCGGCGGCGGCGGCCTGTTCGCCGGGGTGGCTGCCGCCGCCCAGCACCATGGCATCCGTATCGTCGCCGTGGAGCCGGAAAACTGCCGCGCGCTGAACGCCGCCATCGAGGCCGGCCGCCTGGTCGACGTCACGGTGGACTCGGTCGCCGCGGACTCCCTCGGCGCCCGCCGCACCTCGCAGATGGCCCTGCACGCCGCCCAGCAGGACGGCGTGTACTCGGTCCTGGTGCCGGATGCCGAGATCGTCCGAGCCCGACAGGTGCTGTGGGACCACCGCCGGGTTGCCGTGGAGCACGGGGCGTCCACGGCGCTGGCTGCCCTTACCGCCAAGCCGCACCACGTTGCCGACCGGGATCTGCCCATCCGGCTCGCCGGGACGAGCCGCAACTACCTTCCTGGCAACGGTGAGAAGGTCGCCGTCGTGCTGTGCGGGGCCAACACCGACGTACGGTCGCTCGTCGAGCACGACGGCGAGAACTGACCTCCGACCCGGCCTCGGGACACCGCATGATGAGCCGTCACCTACTCGCCCCGTCGATGCGCGTACCCCCGCCGTCAGCATCACGCTGCCAGCTCATGCCTCCCGTGGCGCAGCGTCATGGGGTGATGCAGGCAGGAAAGATGTCACGGCCTCGACCAAAGCGTCACACCCTTCCCAGTTGAGCATGTGGCCGGCATCGGGCACGGTGATCAGTCGTGCGCCTGGAATTCCGGCGGCGAGGCGCCGGGAGTGGCTCGGCGGGGTGGTGCGGTCGGCCGAGCCGACCATCACGACGCTCGGCACCGTGATCTCGGCCAGGCGCGGATAGCGGTCCTCACGGGCGAAGGCGCGCAGGATCGGCAGGAGCGAGCGGTGGTCCTGGCGGAGGAACAGCTCACGAAAGACGGCGATCATGGCTGGTGATGGTCGTTTTCCGGACTGGGCGGCCCCAAACAGCACACCGCCGGTACGGGTACGGGCCCAACGCTGGAGGAGACCGCTCTCCAGCAGGGGTATCTGCAACCGGTTCTGCGGCGCGCCGTCGTAGATCCGCCCCGCCCAGGTCGCGAACAGCACCAGGCCGCGCAGGCGTCGAGCGAGACGGGGATGATCCAGCAGCGCGCGGATCGCAACGAATCCGCCCATCGAGTGCCCGACCAGCACTCCATCCTGCACGTCAAAGTGCTCCAGAACGGCTGCATAGTCCCCGGCCATGGTTTGGGAGCCGGCGCCGCCGTGGCCGAGCGTGGAACCTTCATGACCACGCTGGTCGAAGACGATGACACGGCGCCCCTGCTCCAGAAGGGCCTCGGCGACGAGGTTCCACTCCAGCAGCGACACACCGTACCCATGGGCGAGCACCACCGGCGGGCCCTGCCCCGCAACAATCACGCGCAGCACCGTCCCGTCAGGGCGAGGAACGGACACCTCCTCACCCTCGGGCTCCCGCGAGAGCCGCTCGTGGGAGACGGGATCCGGCAGGCGTTGGATCCTTGCAGCAACGGCGCGCGCCGCCAGGCCACCCCCAGCGACTACCGCCGCCACCGTTGCACTCCCCGCGAGTAAGCCCCTCATCAATCCCCCTCCCGGCACCGGAAGAAAACACACACCACGCATCATCATGTCCATGTTCCCCCTGCCCCACCACAGCCAGCAGAACTCTCGTGCAACTTTGGCCAAGAAACCCATACATGCCCCGCCGCAGCCTCTCAGCGCCACGCCGTGATCCCACCGCCCAACGACCAAACCCCACCAGAAAGGCTCAATCGCCCACGGTCATAAGCGACGTCCGACGAGCAGAGCGTGGGCAGCGGGCGCGCGGGGCATGACTGACTACTTGGCCGTCCAATAGCCCAGGTCATTCCCGCCAGCGTCCGCCGCTCGCCGCAGCGCCTCCGGGGAACCCAGCATGCCGTGCGGCAGATAGCCGGACCGGACGCTCAGCTCCCACCCGTGCACTTGGACCGCAAGGGCGGCACCGACCCCGCGGACAGCAGGGGGCCGGAGCCAATGCCAGTGGCTCCGGCCCCCTGCGCGACTGTATCCAGGCGCTGTTCCGGGGCGGACATCTGCTGCAAGGCGCTCTACGAGGAGCGGCCTAGGGTCTGTCGTCAAATGATCTTGCGTGGTGGATCATGGTCGGGTGATACGTCGCCATGAACTGTCGGATGCCGAGTGGGAGTTCGTCCGTC
>NZ_JBIAPT010000041.1:0-32274 GCF_042888425.1 Streptomyces sp. NPDC002889 | reverse complement strand
GCGGCCGGTTCTGTCCACCCGGCCCGGCCGCCGGGCGGTTTGAGGGGGGTGGAGGCCGATGGCCTCCACCCCGGCCGGCTTGTGAGAAACCGACGAAACGGGTTCTCACCAGAGACGAAAGTCCTGGTGAGGGCCCGTTTTTCGTTGTCCGGGGTGCTGCGGTCCGAGCGAACGGCAGATTTGGGCGTTTTCAAGTGAAAGAGCCCACATCGTGTCATGCGTCATGATGCGGGCCCTGATCTTTGGTTGATCTTCAGCTGGTGCGGCCGGAGTTGATCGCTAGCCGGTCAGTGCGAGGTAGCCGGTGGGGGTCCGGCGGCCCAGCGGCTTGGTGCGGCGCCGGTGGTGGGTGCGCTTGCGGGGGCGCTCTCCGTTGAGCGCGAGCGTCTCGACCCACTTCTTGATCTTCCGGCGGTTGGCGTGGGCGAGCTGGTAGACGAGAAGGATGGTCTGGGCGGCGATGCCGCGGATGCGGCGGGAGTCGGCGGACTCGACAGTTTTCGGCGAGAGGGTTCTTCGCGAAGCCGTTGAAGCCCTCGACGCTGTCCGGAGCCGGAAGTAGACCTTCCGCCATTCCTCGTCGCCGTACTCGAGGGCTTGCCAGTGCTTGGCGCCGGCGGCTGGGGCGAGGGTGATGCTGCGCTGGCGGCAGACCTTGAGGGGGCCCGCAGGGCTCGGCTCCGGGTCCACGAGCGGCAGGTGGATGCCCCGGTGTCGGCGTACACGTGAACGTCCCCAGCCACGTGCGGATGAACGCGGACAGCTTCTGACGCGCTGACGGGTGTTGCTCGGCCGTCTGCGGCCGGCCGATGCCAGGCGGCGGGCGGCTGTAGCTGCTGTTGGCGGATCGGACCGGCCGTACGCGCAGTCAACCGCGACCTGCCGGACGTAGAAAAGCCTTCGACCGACCACTTGCCGATCCGGCACCCTCCCCAGCATGACCACGCCGTCCTTCATCCCCGGACTGGAACTCTCCCGCCGCTTCTACCTCGAAGCCGTACGGCCCCTGTTGGACGAGGCCGCCCCCAGGATTACGCACTCCGCCGCCCGCCTCGGCAGCGGCTCGGAAGTCCTCGGATTCGACACCGCCCGCTCCGCCGACCACGAGTGGGGGCCCCGCCTGCAGATCTTCCTGCACCCGCACGACGTCACCCACCACGGAGCGAGGATCACGGCACTGCTCTCCGAACGCCTACCGAAGACCTTCAGCGGCTACCCGACACACTTCGCCCCCACCGGCGAATCGGGCATCCGGGTCATGCAGACGACCGACGGACCGGTCCACCACCGAGTTGAAGTCACAGACCTGGGCACCTGGTTCACCGCGCAACTGGGCTTCGACCCGAGCAAGGACATCACCCTGGCGGACTGGCTGGCCGCCCCCACCCAGATCCTCGTTGAGGTCACTGCCGGTGCCGTCTTCCACGACGGACTCGGCCAGCTCGCACCAGCCCGCGCCACCCTCCACTGGTACCCCCACGACCTCTGGCTCTACCTACTCGCCTGCCAGTGGCAACGCATCTCCCAGGAAGAAGCCTTTGTCGGGCGCTGCGGCGAAGTGGGCGACGAAATCGGCTCCGCCATCGTCGCCGCCTGCCTGGTGCGCGATCTGATGCGACTCTGCCTGCTAATGGACCGCCGCTACCCGCCCTACAGCAAATGGCTCGGCAGCGCCTTCGCCCGCACCCCCCAGGCACCCGCCCTCGGCCCGGTCCTCACCGCGGCCCTCGCCGCCACCGACTGGCACACCCGCGAACATCACCTGGCCCACGCCTACGAGGCCGTCGCGGCCACACACAACCAACTCGGCCTCACCGACCCTGTCGACCCCACCACGCGGCCTACCACACCAGACCCTTTCAGGTCCTGCACGCCGAACGCTTCACCGCGGCGCTGACCACCCGCATCACCGACCCGGCCATCCGCACCCTGCCGACGATCGGCAACGTCGACCAGTTCATCGACAGCACCGACGTCCTCAGCCATCCGGAACTGACACGCGCCGCCACCCGCGCAACGGTCTGCTCTCCCCCTGAGAACTCCGTCTCAAGGCAGTAGAGGAAGAGAGCGAAGCGGCCTGACGTTTGGGGACATTCATCTGTACACGGCTGGGGAGCCAAGACCGTACGCCGACACCCGGCCGAGAGTGCGCGGCTTGATCGGGCACTGGACCTTGCCGGCCTCGGCCGGGCACATCATGCGCTGCTACCCGTCGGGGTCCTCGTGCTCCTTGGGATCAGGCGGTAGGGCTTACGGGCTTCGATGCGTCGGATCCAGGTCTCCTGGTCGATGCGCTCGTCGTAGAGGTCCTCGGTGGCGTCGATGAGGAGCTAGGGCATGGAGGGGCAGTACCAAGTGCCCTCGACCATGATCGCGCCGTCCGTGCCCGCTTGCTGACCGAGCTGATCGACTCGGTAGTCGTAGACGGGTTTGTAGCCGAGGGCGCGGACGGGTAGCTGCCATTCGGCGGGTTCGGAGTTGTTGTAGGCGACGTCCCCGGCCAGGTATCCCGGCTTGTAGCCGCGCTCGCGGAGCCTGCTGAGGATCTTGATGCCGTTGTAGGCGGGACGGTGGCCGGGTTTATCGAGGGACACACCGAGGACGAGTGCGGGCAGGCCGCCACCGTCGCGGGTGCGGTGAGGAGAGCCGAGAGGCGGCCCAGAACGCCGATGGCCGCTCCCGCACCGAACACCACGGGTGCTGGGTGTGTCGAGCGGAGGGGAACGACGTTCTGGTCAGTGGTCACGACGGGCATCCTCGCTGGTAGCCGCCCCTGCCTGCTACGGCACGACCCGCCTTCGGGGAAAGACACCGGGTGTCCGCTCAGGATTCGTCCGGATCTCCGAGCACCTGCATCGACGCCCGGGCCCCTCTCCGCGCTGGCACAGGAGGCCCGGTGCTGTCGAAACTGATGAGCATCTCGCGTGGGCCGCGGCCGCCGAACCGCTAGCAAAGTGCTCTCCGTTCTCGTGGACAGAGCCAGCAAGTGACCCGACGCGGGGAGTAACTCCTCGATGTCACTGCTTTCTGGCTAATTCAGCGCATTCCGACACCCTCCCTGTAGTTCATGGCTAGCGTCGACGCCATGCCTGACACAGCGCACGCTCAGCGAGTCCCTGGTCTTGTATCTCTTCGGTGCCCCCGGGCAGAAGCGCTTCGCCCAGCTGGCAGCTTGAGCCCGCGGCCGCCGACGCGGTGCGCGCCTACGCCGCGAAGACCCAGGAGAACGCCGACCGCCTCGCCGCCCAGCGCCCGGCCGTCGCCTGATGGTCCTGCGCGAGGAAGGGGCACAGTCCCCCTCAGCCGGCGCTGACGGGGACGGCCGTCGACCGCTCCATTTCGGCGGGCTTCCCAAATACGGATGGCGTCGCCTGGCTGCGGTGATGGACAGACGCGGCCCAGGCCTCGCTGAGTGAGCCGGTCGACCCTGCCCCGGTCGGCCGGGCACCGGCTCGCGCGGGCAGGCCACACCCCGCAGCTCGCCCGTCGGAAGCCTGACTGGCCGCCAGCTTTCACAGAGCCGGCGTGGGACCTCCAGTTTTCGCCGCGGTCACCTCCAGGCATAGGCAAGGGTTCACCGCAGCACCCGGTTGCAGTAACCCGAGCCGAGTGCGGCCATCTGGCCTGACAACGGCGGCGCGGCCGCCCGGTTGCTTTTGCCTGACGGTCTTGTCGGGTCAGAGGGGGGATTTCAGCCGCGGGTTTGATCAGCGTGCCGAGGTTGCTCAAAGTGCACGCTGGCGTCCTGTTTGTCACGATCATCCTCGTCGCGCCCTCGAGCGATTGTCACTTCTTCGACGGGCGAAGGCCATCAGAAGATCAGGAGATTCCATGAGCACCGGCTCCGGAAATGGACGCTGCCGCCTAGGGCCGCTTCCTGGGCGTCACCTCTGGCTGACTGGTGGGGCGCTGGCCTCGCTGACACTCGTCCTGTCCGGCTTTACAAGCCCTTCCGCTGCAAGCATCCAGCCCATCGCCACGGCACGGGCTGCCCTGGTCGGGGCGCCAGCGGCTGCAGGCGAATGCCGGCGTGAAGAGGACTGCACTACGGATCGTCCGGACTGGCCTTCGGATCATCACGGGGATCATGAAGGGCAGGGACCCATCGGCCCCACAGGCCCCACAGGCCCCACGGGCCCGACGGGACCGACCGGCACAACTGGAGCCACAGGAACAACGGGCGACGTTGGGCCCACGGGCGCGACGGGCGCGACGGGCCCGACGGGCCCGACCGGTCCGACGGGAACAACAGGAGCCACAGGGCCGTCGGGTGCCACAGGAACAGCGGGGGACGTTGGGCCCACGGGTGCGACCGGTCTGACGGGACCGACCGGCGCAACGGGTACAACAGGAGCAACAGGGCCGACAGGACCCACCAGCACGACAGAGGTAAGCGGAGAGCCCGTCACGCTGGCTCCCGGGGAATGGGGCACGGGCTTTGCTGCATGCTCGACGGGAGCCCTCACATCCGGTGGCTATCTGATGACAGACCCCATGGATGTCCTGTTCAATTCCAGAGCATTCGCTTCCAACGCGTGGGCCGTCACGCTGTTCAACAGCTCTGAAGTGACCGCAACATTCGTTGTAGTCGCACAGTGTGCCCAATGAATGGTTGAGGAAGGCGGAGAAAGGATCCCGGGGTGGAACAAACCCCGGGCGTCCTGTAAGGGCTGACGCATTAACCTGGCCGGATCTCAGCCGATGCCAGGGGTGCGCAGTGCGCGTACCTACCCCGGGCGAGTTCGTTATGCATGGTTTGCAGGCCAAGCCGCGTGCAGGCGAAATCGGACGACGCCCGTGGCCGCTGTCTCGCCTCACTGCCGTATCTTTCTGGGCAATCTGTATGTGCCGGGTCGGGTCGGGCAGAGCCACCACAGTGCCTCACGGCATCGCCCGGCAGTGGCGACCCTCTGGAGCCAGGCCGACGGACGATGCCGTGCCGATCCTCGCTGTCAGGGGAGGGTACAGAAGGCGGGGATGACGGGGCTGAAGGTGCAGTTGGTAGGGATGTTGCCCGTGACGCTGTTGCCGCCGCCGTCAGTGATGGCGTTGTTGGTGTAGAGGCCGCCAGGTGCAGGGGCGTTGGGTGAGGTGTTGCCGGAGATGGCGGTATTGGTGAAAGTGACACCGGTGCCGAGGTTGTAGACGCCGCCGGTCTGGGCTCCGGTCCCGGAAACCCGGTTGCCGCTGACGGTGGTGTCGGAAACAGTGAGCGTGCCGCCCGAGGACCGGTAGATGCCTCCGCCCTGGGAGTACTGACCAGAGCCGGTGTTGTCGGCGACCTGGGTTCCGTTTTGGAGGGTGAGGCTGAGGTTGCCGCTGCCGGTCTGGGCGATGGCGCCGCCACGGCCGCTCTGTCCCACGGTGCGATTTTTGGTGATGGTGGTGTTGTCCACGATGACCGGACTTGGAGCGGATACCCAGAGCCCGCCGCCGGAAGGGTTGGTGCCGTCAGCAGCAATGTTCCCTGCGATCAGGGCATTCCTGATCGTCATCGTAGAGGAAGGGCTAGCGGCACCGGACCTGATGCCGCCACCGCTGCCGCTGGTGACCCGGTTGTCGGTGACGGAGGTGCCGTCGAGGACGACCCTAGCGGCCGCTGCGCGGAACAGCCCTCCGCTGCTGGCGCTCGCGGTGTTGTTGCTGATGGTGCCGTCGGTGACGGTGAGAAGGCCCGAGCTGGTGAGGATCCCCCCGCCATCCTGAGCACGGTTGCCACTGACGCGCACGTCATTGAGGGTGGTGTCGGTGAGATTGAAGATGCCGCCCGCGCCGGAGGTGGGGGCCCGGTTGTCGGTGACGCTTCCGCCATTGAGGGTAGCGGTGCCCGACCGAAGCGCGAGGCCGCCGGCGCCAGCGAGGGCCGAGCCGGTGTTGCCCTGGACATGGATGTTGTTGGTGGTCAGGGTGCCACCGAGCTGAAGGAGGATGCCTCCTCCGCCGCTGATGTTGTCGCTTGTCACATCGCCGTTCTGGATGGTGACGTTGTTGAGGGTGAGATCCCCGCCCGTGATGACGTCGAAGAGACGGAACTGGGGCGTGCCGGTGGCAGGGGAACGGCGGATGGTGGCGGTATTGGAGCCGCTGACAGTGTCGATGCTCAAGGTTCTGGCGATCGGGGCGAGGCCGTCGAACGGCGCGGACGTGGACGTCAGGGTGAAGACGCACCAGTCGGGCAGGAGAACTTCGTCGTTCGCTGGGTTCGCCACGGCCGCTTGCAGGTTCGCGCCGTTGACGGTCTCGCTCGGGTCACAGGTCAGGGTGACGCTGACGGCTTGGGCTGGTACGGCGGCGACGCCCATGGCCAGCACACCCGTAGCAGTGAGACCGGCCAGCGTGAGGGTACGTGCCCTCCGGAAGCAAGTGCGGGAAGTCATAAACGGCTGCTCCTGAAGCGAGTGCGGGATCGGGGAATGATCCTCAGATACGGGCAGGCATCCAGCCAGAAGGCCGGCCACCGTCGGCGGGCACCGGCCGAAGGGCACGGACATGACTTTTCGCCCACGCCCCGCAGCCACCCTGCGCCGGTCAGATGACTAACCCCACGAGCGAAACAACACGCCGCAACAGCCCCCAAAACACCTCCTTTACCGGCACCATTTCACCGGGTCGGCCCATCAACCGGACCACCACGCCTCACTCCGTGCTGTCCAGCCACACAGAACTGCCCGCCTCAGAGCGACCCCTGGGGTCGAATCGCCGTCGAATGGCGCTATTTGCGCGTGGCAGCGTCGCAACCCGCGCCGCCAGGCACTAGCGTCGACAGCTGGTTGCATACCTCGATATTCGCCGTCATGAACGTCGAGTCGCGGCTGCCCAGGAGGCTGCCGTGGAACTGGCGCGGGCGATGGCGGAGCCGGGGCTGATGGTGATCGAGGCGCCGATGGGGGAGGGGCAAGACAGAGGCCGCGCTCGCTGTGGCCGAGATCTTCGCCGCTCGCTCGGGCGCCGGCGGGGTGTTCTTCGCGCTGCCCACCATGGCCACCGGCAACACGATGTTCCCGCGCCTACGGGAGTGGCTCGAGCGTCTTCCTGGGCAGCATGGTGCCCGGCAATCGGTTCTGCTGGCGCACTCCTAATGAGGACTTCGCCGACCTGATGCGCGAGGGCAGTCAGCGGGTCGCTGCTGTCGACGCGGACGCGCTGCCTGCACAGGAGTGGCGGCCCTCCCACGAGACGCGGTCGGCTCCCGCCGAACTCGTCGCGCACGCGTGGCTGCGCGGTCGCAAGAAGGGGCGTGGTGTTGGGGTGGCCCCCGGAACAGAGCGGCGTGCCGGTCGGCCAGGGCATGGGAGAGGAGGTCGGTGACCTCCGTGCTGGTGCGCGGCAGCAGGGTAAGGTCGGCCGACGGCAGTTGGGGGCCTCCGCCCAACACTCCGTGGCGCGACGCTGCCGCCTCGGGCAGCAGCACTGCGCACCGCCACGGCGGTACTGGTCGCGCCGGACCTCGCGCTCCCAGAGCTGGCGCACATCGCCCACTCCGCCGCTGGGTGTGCACGGTGTATCCGCCGCGGCGCAGCACGGCGGCGTAGTCACCCAGCCCTTCGCGTTCGAAGGTGGCCGCCCCGCGCAGCACGCCGCGTAGCGCGGCGTCGTGGATATCGGGGGTCGACCAGGCGGCCGTGCCCGTGTGTCTGGAGTTCCTCGAGGTAGCGGGTCGTAATGCCCAGGCGGCTGACCGGGCCGGGCACGGTGACGAAGGCGGTCTCGATGCGGTAGCGCGCGTCTCCTTCGGGCAGTTGGGCCGAGCGGATGCGGTGGCAGATGTCCTCGTACTCGGCCGGGCTGACCATGGCGGACTCCCGCAGAATGTTGAAGCCGTGCGACAGCGCGTGGTCCTGAGCCTGCTCCCACCACAGATCCCCGTCCGGGCGGACCAGTGCGTCCGCCTCCTGCGGCCGTTCGGCTGCCAGAGGGTCGCCCGTTGAAAGTGGGCGTCGCCGGAGAAGGTCACCTTGTCGAACCGGGCGTCGCCGGAGAAGGCCGCACCGTCGAACAAAGCGTCGCGCAGACGGTGGCGGGGTCGCGCAGAGCGTCGAGTAACCGGGCCAGCAGGCTTTCGGTGAATGGGGTGCCGCGGTGGTCGATGTGCGCGCCGGGAGTCAGGGTGGCCAGGTAGGCGGCGCGGTCGGCCTCGTCCAGGTGGGCCAGACAAGCTGTGTGTCGGTGACGTGAATGCCACAGCAGCCGACCGGATCCTCCTCAGTAGCCCCTTGGCCGCAGTGCGGCCAGCGCGGCGGAGTGCTGGACAACGGTTCTGGGGTTGCAGACGTCATGGCCCCAAGACGATCCAGCGTGGCCGGACGGTTGCCCTTCCCGCCTCAGCGGACACAAGCGTTGAGGTCTCCGGCACCGCCCTGAAGGACGTCCTGAAAGGAATCGTGCGTAACTGAAACCATTCGCGTCGGCCGACATCGAGTGTCGGGCCGCACGGAAGATTTCAGTGGGCGGGGGCTGTGGCCTGGGCACTGAAATCTTCCGTGCGGCGGCTCATGGCAGTTCGGGCGCACCGGTTGCTTCTGTGTCCGGTGGCTGCGGTGTTCTGCCGGCGCCTGGCCGTGGGAGATGCGGGTCAGCGTTTGACGCGGTTACGGACGGCCAGGACGGCCAGGCCCAGAAGGACGGGCTCGGTCACGCGGGACGCCATCTCGATGTAGGTGCCGGTGGTGGTCAGGTCCTGGCCGGAGGAACGGAACACCACTGAGTTGAGAGTGACGTTCAGGGCCTTCTCGAAGCGCTCGCCGGTGAACCTGTTCCCGGTGGGGTTCTGGGGATCTGCCTTGTCGATCTCGAAGGTGACTCTGCCTCCGTTGGGCGGTACGGTGCCGGTCGCCTCCTGTTTCGGGTTGTCCTTCGGGAGTCCGAAGCCCATCAGCAGCACGATGGTGACGAGCATGGCGGCAGCGAGCCAGCCCAGGGCGCGGGAGGCACGCAGGCCGTAGCCGGACAGCAGCCAGTAGCCGTGCAGCAGTCCGCGTTCGGCACGGGTGGTGCCGGTGCGGTCGTGGCGGCGCATCTCCATCTCGCCGTAGTAGAAGTCCGCCGCCCCCGGCTCGTTCTTGCCGTCCTCGAACGCCTTGCGCAGAGCCCGGTACACCGGCGCCAGCTTCGTCGGCCCGATGTGTCCGGTGCCGAACACCGCCACGTTCCATCCCCGGACTGCTGCCGGCTGGCTCGCGCGCCAGTGGTGTTCCTCGGCGAGGGTGCGACGCTGGGTGAACCGCACCGGGCGCCAGCGCTGCCTGTGCGTGCGGGACGGGGCCTTGCTGAAGGAGCAGGTGCCCTCCAGCCGCAGCTGGTCCAGATGGACGGTTCCGGTGAACAGGCACCCCGACAGGTTGACGTCGGCGAGGACCAGATGGGCTGCATCCACCCCGCGCAGCGAGGCCAGCCGCACCGTGGCATCGGGCGCACCGGCAAGAGCCTGTTCTTCCACCGGGCGTCCGTTGGCCAGAACGAAGGGGTCGGCCTCCGCGGCGATCGTGAGGGGGTATTCAAAGACCGCGTGGGCGAAGTCCACCGTGGCGTAGCGCAGGCGCAACTCGGCCGTTGACGACCAGCGGGTCCGTCGGCACTCCAGGCGGCGTGCGGCGAACGAGAGGGTCACCGGGCCGCCGAACACCGCCCCGGACAGCATCACCCGCCCAGCACACACCAACGGCCCGAGACTGGCCGACCGCTCGAAAACCGTTTCTACGAATCCGGCGGTGCCCTTGAAGGTCGCCGACTCGAACCCGGTGTCGCCCTCGAAGGTCGCCGACTCGAACCCGGCAGTTCCCTTGAAGGTCGCCGACCGGAACCTGGCGTCGTTTTCGAAGGTCGCCGACTCGAACCCGGCGGTTCCCTCGAAGATGGCCGACTCGAACCAGGCGTCGCTCTTGAAGGTGGCCGACTCGAACCTGGCGTCGTTTCCGAAGGTCGCCGACTCGAACCCGGTGTCGCCCTTGAAGGTCGCCGACACGAACCCGGCGTCGCTCTTGAAGGTGGCCGACACGAACACGGCGGTGCCCTCGAAGATGGCCGACCCGAACCGGGCGGTTCCCTCCAAGGCCGCAGACACGAACACGGCGATGTCCTTGAAGGTGGCCGACACGAACACGGCGTCGCTCTTGAAGGTGGCCGATTCGAACCAGGCGTCGCCCGTGAAGGCGGCCGACTCGAACCAGGCGGTGCCCTCGAACGTCGCCAACCCGAACCCGGCGTCGCCCTCGAAGGTGGCCAACCTGAACCTGGCGGTGTCCTTGAAGGTGGCCGACTCGAACCTGGCGGTGTCCTTGAAGGTGGCCGACTCGAACCTGGCGGTTCCCTCGAAGGTGGCCGACTCGAACCTGGCGGTTCCCTCGAAGGTGGCCGACTCGAACCCGGCGGTTCCCTCGAAGGTCGCCGCCCCGAACCTGGCGCCGCCGAGGCGAGGGTGCCCGGTGGTGGGGTCGCGCAGGGCGTCGAGTAACCGGTTCAGCAGGTCCTGGGTGAAGGGGGTGCCTCGGTGGTCGATGTCGGTGCCAGAGGCCAGGCTGGACAGATAGGCATCTCGGTCGGTGTCTGCCAGGTGCGCGAGACAGGCGGTCTGGCCCGGGATGTGGATGCCACGGCAGCCGACCGGATCCTCCGGGGTGGTGCCGTGACTGCAGTGCGGCCACGGGGGCGGTTCGGGGCTCGGGTGTGTCATGCCCGAAGGACGATCGAACGCGGCCGGATAGTTGCCCGCCCCGTGTCCGAGACCGCAGCACTGAAATCTTCGGTGCGGCACTGAACGACGTACCGAAATGAATCGTGCGCGACTGAATCTTTCCGTGCGGTCCGACACGGGACCCGGGTGGGCCCATGTGCTTCTGGAACCCAGATAACCTCCTCAATATCCGGGGTCCAGAACGACAAGGAAAACTGTCATATGTCACGTCGACAGGCTCACTTGTCACAGCGTCTAGCGACAGGGGAACTTGTCGCATGCGCCTGCCGACAAAGGACGACCCCGAGTTCTGGACCCAGATCATGACCCTGCGCGAGCCCGCCTGGTGGGAGGTCACCGAGGACGACCAGTTCGACCTCCACGACGCCGTCGAGGACGCCGTGCTCGCCCTCGCCCGAACCCTCTCCACCCGGGCCGCCGAGCACCGCGCCGCCGGACAGGACCTCCCCGACGCCGCCTTGGCCGCCCCCGACCTCCAGCCATGCTGCGCGCGCTGCGCGAGGCCCAGCGCGCCGTCGACACCCTGGCCGGCCGCACCGCGAAGAACGCCGGCCACACCGGCGCACCTACCGGCACCTCGGCGACTCCTGGGGCATCACCCGCCAGTCCGCCCGCCTCCGGTGGCCCGACCCCGTGCCGAAGAAGGGCGAGCCCCGCCCCGTCGAGCTGGAACTGGCCGGAGGCCGCGCCGAGATCATCGAACTTCCCGGCGAGGGCGGCTACGGGTGGGAAGCCACCGCCGAGACCGGTGTGACCGAGAAGGGCCCCGAACCCTACGGCAGCGCTTCCGAGGCCGCTGCGCACGCCGGCGCCTTCCTTCAGCGGCACGCCTGCGACCTGGACGCCGCCCACGCCGACTGCGAGACCATGATCCGCTGGGCCATGATCGGCGTCATGGTCCGTCGCCTCACCCGAGGGCGAGCCGCGACCCGCCCCGGTCCGCGCCCTCTTGCTCGCTGGGCCCCAGGCAAACCGGCTGAACTCCGTGCCAGCAGGGGCACTACTGTTCCATCGTGATCGACATCAACGCGGCCCGACTTGGGGCCGAAGCCGCCCGCCGCCTGAAGCAGGCCGACTGCTGCGAGATAGAGCCCGGGCTCACTGACGACGAGTTCGAGCGCATAGAGGCGGAATACGGCTTCCAATTCTCCGACGATCACCGTGCCTTCCTCGCCGCTGGCCTGCCGGTCAGCGAACCACCCGAGGAAGGAGCGACCTGGGACAAGCCCTGGCCCGACTGGCGCAACGGCAATCCCGCCGATCTGCGATCCCATCTCGCATGGCCGACCGAGGGAGTGTTGCTCTCGGTCGAGCACGGCTACTGGCATGCCGGGTGGGGCCAGCGGCCCACAGAGCCGCAGGACGCCAGGGCCGTCGCCGAACGGCACCTGGCAGCAGTCCCTCGACTGGCCCCGGTATACGCGCACCGGTTCCTTCCGGCGGACCGCGGAAACTACGGGCACCCCGTCCTGTCGATCTGGGACGGCACCGACATCATCTACTACGGCAGCGACCTGGCCGATTACATCGACATCGAGTTCAACGAAGATCACGAGCGAGACTGGGAGGCCTGGAACCCGAAGGCGACCGTTCCCTTCTGGAAGGACTTCTTGAGGTAGCCGGGCCTCCTATCGGCAGATCTCAAACGCGGTCTCAGTGATGAGGCTGATTCGCCCGCCAGTTGAGGGTTCGGTCTCCCTTTCAGCGTGCTTTGCCGAAGAACTCGCGGACGTCGCTGACGAGCAGGTCCGGGGCTTCCATCGCGAGGAAGTGGCCACCGCGGTCGAGTTCGGTCCACCGCACGACGTTGTGGTCGCGTTCGGCCCAGCGGCGGATGGTCACGTCGTGGGTGGAGACCAGTACGGCGGTGGGCACCGTCCCGCGCCGGTCGGCTGCCCAGTTGTCCTGGCCGTTGCCCCAGCTGGTGTCTTGCGTGGTGTCGACGCTGGAGTCGGTGCTCCAGTCGTCGGCTGCGGCCTCGCTCCAGGCGTTCGCGGAGATCTCCTCGTAGTACACCTGGGCGGCTGAAGCGGCGGTGCCTGTCAGCCAGTACAGCGAGACCTCGGTCAGGATGCGGTCCCGGTCGATGCTGTCCTCGGGCAGCCCATCTTCCGGGTCGGTGAGCTCCTTGAATTTTTCCACGATCCAGGCCAGCTGGCCGACAGGGGAGTCGGTGAGGGCGTAGGCCACCGTCTGCGGCCGTTTGGAGTTGCACTGCAGGTAGCCGTCGTTGAAGTTCTGCATGGCCTGCCAGCGTCGTTGTTCGACTTCGGTGAGGCCGTCCATCTCGCCTTCCGCGCCGACCGGGAACGTGATCATCGCGTTGACGTGTATGCCGATGACGTGGTCCGGGGCCTGCTTGCCCATCTGCGGGGCGACCCACGAGCCGGTGTCGTAGCCCTGGACGCCGTAGCGCGCGTAGCCGAGGCGGGACATCAGCTGGGTGAGAGCCCCGGCCATCGTGGCCGCGCCCATGCCCGGCCCGGCCAGTGGGGTGGAGAAGGCGAACCCAGGCAGCGAGGGGACGACCAGGTGGAAGGCATCTGCCGGATCGCCGCCGTGCGCGCGGGGATCGGACAAGGGCCCGATGACATCGAGGAAATCCACCACTGAGCCCGGCCAGCCATGCAGCAGCATCAGCGGCGTGGCATCGGGCTCGGGGGAGCGCACGTGCAGGAAGTGAATGTTCTGCCCATCGATGGTGGTCATGTGCTGGGGGTGCTTGTTGAGCGCCGCCTCGTGCACGCGCCAGTCGTAGGCGGTGCGCCAGTGTTCGGCGAGATCCTTGAGGTAAGCCAACGGAACGCCGCGGCTCCAGCCGACACCGGGCAGCTCGTCCGGCCAACGACTGGCGGCCAGACGGGCGTGCAGCTCGTCGAGGTGGGTCTGCGGGATGTCGATGCGGAAAGAGCGGATGCCTGGTGTCGTGTTTGCCATGGCTGTGACGCTAGGGGTCGCTTAGGTCACCTCCGGTCCTAACCTTCGGGCAGTCTGGAAGCATGCTCGAGACCTCCGGGCGGCTGCTGAAGCTGCTGTCCCTGCTGCAGACCCACCGCGGCTGGTCCGGCGCCGAGCTCGCCGAACGCCTCGCAGTCAGCCGGCGCACCCTGCGCCGCGATGTGGAGCGGCTGCGCGAGCTCGGCTACCCGGTGCACGCCACCCAGGGCGCCGCCGGCTACCGGCTCGGCGCCGGCGGCGAGCTGCCCCCGCTGCTGCTCGACGACGATGAGGCCATCGCCGTCGCGATCGGGCTGCGCACCGCGGCCGGCGGCTCGGTCACCGGGATCGAGGAGTCCTCCCTGCGCGCACTCACCAAGCTGGAGCAGGTGTTGCCATCCCGGCTGCGGCACCGGGTGCACACTCTGCACACCGCTACCGTCCGGGCCGGCGCCGTCCCGGCTCCCAAGGTCTCCGCGGACACCCTCATGGCCATTGCCGAGGCGTGCCGCCGACGTGAGCGGCTGCGCTTCGACTACACCAGCCCCCGCCGCGGCCCAAGCATCCGCTCGGTCGAGCCGCACAGCCTGGTCAGCTTCGGGCGCCACTGGTACCTGGTCGCCTGGGACACCGACCGCGCCGACTGGCGCACCTTCCGCGTCGACCGGCTCACCCCACGCACTCCGACCGGCCCGCAGTTCAGCCCCCGCGAACTCCCCGACGGCGACGTGGCCACCTATCTGGCCCAGCAGCTGTCGTCGCAGACGTGGCCCTTCCAGGCCACCATCACCCTGCACGAGCCCGCCGCGGCGGTCGCCGACCGCGTCTGGCCCGGCATGGGCGTCGTCGAACCCGTCGACGACCACAGCTGTCTGCTGCACCTGGGCGCCGGCACCCCCCGCGACCTCGCGTGGATGATCACCTCGGTCGACGCCGACTTCACCCTCACCCACGCCCCACCCGAACTTGCCGACGCTCTGCGCACCCAAGGCACCCGCTGCCTGAATGCCGTACGAGAGGTATAGGTCCCACCGTTTCATGCGGAGCCCGGTTCAAGAACACCGTCGCCCAGGTACGGGCCAACTCTCGGGCGAATCCGGACGAGCAACGCTCCACTGCTGGCCAGCGCCCCCATTGGATGGGCAACGGCGGTGAGCAGCTCCGAGAGCTCCTGAGCAGCGCATGGGGACTTTCAAGGTTCTGTCCGCACTTCCGTGAAGCCGGTGGTCAGCAGCTCGGCGGAGTAGGCCAAGGTCGGCCGTCAGGTGCCCGGGCGGGGCGGCCGGCGAGGACATAGTCGCGGTATTCGTCACCTGCCATGGATTGGTTCACCCAGCGTTCGCGTACAGCTCCAGTCCGGTCTGCGGCAGCGTCCAGTGCGGCTGCTGGGTCGCTCGTGGTTGCGACCAGGAGGCCGAAGTCCTCTTCGGCTGGCCGTCCGCGGGCGGTGACGAAGAAAGGACCACGATCCGCGGTGCCCCCAGCCGCACAGCAGGCAAAAGGACCGAACGCAGACGCTGCTCGTACTCCGCGGCGTCGCCGGAGACATCGACGACGAAGAGAAAGAACGGGCGGCGCGGCTTCGACACTCGGGCGATCCCGGAGTCGCTGGAGTTCGATGGTCAGGCTGTCGCTGGTGTGCATCATTGTGAGGAGTTTCACCCCGTGTGTCACTCCGCCTGCTGCATCAGCCGGACCACGGCCTGCCTCAATTCTTCGTCCGAAAGGTCATCGGGCCCCGTGAACTCCGGGTCGATGGAATAGTCCTCCAGCAAGGAGAAGACACGGTCGAGGAGCGTCTCCAACGGATCGCGGACCCGTTCGTCCCGCTGCTGTGAGTGCCGTCGTGCGTCCAGCCAGCCGACAGCGAATTCCGCCCCCGTGCACCGGTCCCCGTTGCGAAATCGCGCATGAACGTGAGCTGCCGGGCCGTGGCGGTGCCCGCAGGAACGTCCCCCGGGCGCTTCCACGCGATGTGAGCAGGGGGGAACGACCGGGCTGTCGACTCCAGATCGGGCCATTTCCCTGCCATGGCCCGCGCGTAGCGGGCGAAGCGGGCCCGGCCTTGATCCACCCCTTCCGGGGCGGCTCCTGCGAGGAACGCTGACGTACCGGCGACCAGGGCGTAACCGGGAGCGGGGAAGAGGATCGCTCCCGGGTGCGCGCCGAGGACCGGGACCCCATGACGGCCGTCCTGCACCTCGATCCCTCAACCGGGTGGCGATGCGCGGACATTGCCTGCCGCACGGTCGTGATCGATGGATTCTTTACCCGGTAGCAGTTTCTCACCGGCTGCCCGCAGTAGCCGACGTACTTCGAGGGCCTGCCGCCGTTGGTGTTCTATCCGCGGGGGATGACTTGTTCGGCTTGGGTCCTTGGGGGCCCTGAGTGACTTGGTATTCCACGTGTTGGCCTTCGCGGAGTTCTTTGTAGCCGGTGGTTTGGATGGCGGAGAAGTGGACGAAGACGTCGGGGCCGCCGTCGTCTTGCTGGATGAACCCGAGAGTCTTTGTCGGGGTTGAACCATTTCACTGTGCCGGTTGCCATCGTGCTCGTCCTTGACCTTCCTGCTGCGGCGGGCCGGGTCGGGCGAGCCGGCCGCGGGCTGGTGGGTGGTGCGGTTGCCCTGTGCCTGGTCTGCTCCGGTATGGCGTTGAAGGCACGCGCAGCTGGTCGGCGCTGTCCATTGGAGGGCTGACGCGCGGCGGCAACCCGCCAGGTCCTGGACGATGAAGCCTCGGGGTGGCGTCTACGGCCAGGTGGCGACTTCCTCGATGGTGTCGGCGATCAGGACTGGCAGGTGTTCCATGGCCCGCTCCAGGACCTTCTCGATCGGCACTGCGTGCCGACTACCGTCCACGTTGATGTGGTTCTCCCACTGGGCGGGCTGGTAGCGGGCGAGCATCGACAGCGCGTACAGCACCGCCCACCACGCCATCAGCGGGTGAAGCTCTCGCGGCAAGCCCGCAACGGCGGGGAAGAGGTAGCGGTGCCCGGCGTAGTTGCGGGTCATCGCGTACAGACGTACCAGGCGCTGTTCTTCCGTGCCGGTCTCTGCGAGCATCTGCCAGTGCATGGACAGCCAGCCGGCGTCCGGGTTGTGACGGCGGTAATTCGGGTCGTCCTCGGCTCCCACCCGGCGGCGGGCGAAGTCCTCATACCCCGTGGTGCCGGGGTAGCTCTTCAAGAAGTCATCCAGTACTGCCCGGCTGCCGTCGTCCACGACACGGTCCGGGATATCGCCCACGTCAACCGTGAGCAGCGGGTGGAAGTCGGTGTCGTCGATCGAGAGTGTGCTCGCGTACAGGGGCGTGAGCCGCTCTCGGCCGGTCAGCGGGTACTGCAGGTTGACGGGGAGGGTGTCCCAGACTTCCTCCAGCCGCACCACCGTGGCGTTGCCCCAGACCGGCGACTGCAGTAGCTCGCTGAGCCGTACGAAGCTGCCGGCAGTGCCCGCAGGGTCCATGCGGATCTCGATGTCGGCGAAGTCCAGGTGATAGCCGGAGGCATGGATGCCGTGTGAGATCAGGTTCCAGTCCTCGCCCTTGAGGTCGACGGCCGCGGCCGCGATCGCCCGGCCTGCCTGACTCAGGCCGTAGAACACCAGCAGAGGACGTGTCTGGGGGCCCACGACCTCAGCCGCCCGGAACATTTGCTGCGCCTGCTCCAGCGCCGTGGAGTACGTCTTGGCCCGCGCCCCGCTGCTTGCTCTGCCCGGCCGATTGGAACGACTGGCCCGCAGCCTCTCCCACGCCTCAAGGGGATCTATCTGCATATACATGGCGGGAAGCTATTCAAAACCGGTCTCGAGCGCTGGATAACTCGTGATCATCGGCCCTGGGCATCGGACCGCCTCCCACACTCGTAAACTACCGCTGCCACGCCTCATGGACAGAGCCACGCCCGTGGTGACGGGGAGCCGTTTGGCGGTGTCGCACAGGTTCATCTCTTGGTCGCGCAGGTGGAGGGTCATGGACAGCATGTCGTCGTCTGTGACCCCTGCGCACCGCAGCGCCGCGGCGGTGGTCTATTCGATGATCCGGTCGAAGAACAGGACGCCGGCAGCGGTCGTTGCCATGCCGGCGGTGACCGCCACCGGCCAGGGGCTCGCGGCGAGTACCGCGAGTAGACCGGCGCCGAGGCCGACGAGTGCGGCCAGCAGGAAGATCATGGCGGAGCGCTGGTTGAGCAGTGGCCTGTTCTCGTCGGGCTGGCGGGGGTTCGTGCTGGCCATTGGTCTTTCCTCACAGGGTCGGTAACCGTGGACGTGCCCGGGCCTTGCCCGGTGGCCTTGTGGACTGGGTGGGGTGTGCGGCGGCATCACGAGGCAGCCCGACCGCTTTGAATGCCGGGCTTGTGGTTGTGGTTGTGGGCGTCGGCCGTATGTGCCGTGCCCGCCTTCTACACGGCCTGATCCAAGATCGCGGTCAGGTCCTCGTCATCGAGCGGCGTGGCCCCGTCGCCGTTCTCGTAGACCCTGCGTGCGGTCTCCAGCAGCCGGCGCCAGGACGTCACTGTCGGGCGGCGGCGCAGCAGTGCTCTGCGCTCGCGCTCGGTCATGCCTCCCCAGACGCCGAACTCGACCCGGTTGTCCAGGGCGTCGGCCAGGCACTCGGTCCGCACCGGGCACCTGGTGCACACGGCCTTGGCCCTGTTCTGCGCAGCGCCTTGGACGAACAACTCGTCCGGGTCGGTGGTGGCGCACGCTGCCTGTGTACTCCAGTCGGTGACCCAGCCGGACGAGGGCCTGCGCGGGGGCGTGGCGTCGGCAGCGGGCTGGGTGAGGTTGCCGACGTCATGGGCGAGCGCTTCGCTGATGGCGTCGTCCTCCAGCCTGGCACGGCCGGGAGCCGGGTCGTAGTGGGCGTACTCCTCGTCCAGGGCAGCACGGGCTGCCTGTGCCAGCTCGTCGATGTTCATGCGTGCTGCTCCTTTCCGCGGCCGGACCGGGACGGGCGGTAGTTCTCCAGGTGCTCCGCCAGCCGCTGTCGCCCGGCGAAGATGTGCGAGGACACCGTTGAGCGCGTGATGCCCAGGTAGAAGCCGATCTGTGTGTGCGACAGGTCCAAGAAGAGGTGGAGGCGAAGGCAGTCGGCCTGCTGCGGCGGCAGCAGTTCCAAGGCCTTCTCTATGTCCAGGCGGCAGATCAGTTCGCTGATGCCTCCGTCCGTGGCCGGCCGCTCGCCCATCGCTGCCAGCGGCAGGGCCCTGGGCCTGCGGTCCGCTGCCCGGAAGTGATCCGCCAGCACGTCCCGCAGGACCTTGAAGCCGAACGCCGGCCGGTTGTCCGCCGACAGGAACAACTGCCGGGCCCGGTACAGCTGCAGGAACGTCCGGCTCACCACGTCTTCGGCCTCGTCACGGGTGATACCGCGGCTGCGCACGTACCTCAGGAACACCACCCGGTGAACATCGTGGAAGTCCGCCAGGCCCTGAGGGAGAATCAGATTCCCCAGCTCAGCCCCGGTATCGGACGCGGGTACTGCCGACAGCGCCCAAGGACAGCCCCGGCAGTCAGGCTCGGGATCCGTGCGACGGCATACCGGCTGGGAGCAGACAGGCTCGGAGGTGATCGTCATCCCGTGCTCCACCTCCTCCCCGTCTCCGCCTCTGACCGTTGGTCGCGCATCCGGCCCCCTCCCGAGATCCTTCGCCGCCGCACCGCTCTGTACAAGGGATGCCGTCGGCAGGCCGCAGAACGTCCAGCGGTCCGGCAAGATTTTTCGTCGTCTTTTCTGCAGCCGCTGGAGAAGCCGCTGACCACCCTCGTCCCTGCCGGCATCCTCGCTCCTCTGGCCAAGCGCCTGAAGTCGTACGAGGGGCCGTGGGCATCGGCATCATCGAGAACGGCGACGGCGTCGTCGCCCGGGCCACCCTGTCGATGGGCGACCGCGTGGAGCGCGCCACGGTCGTACGGGCCGCGAAGAAGTGCCAGGCCCTCATCAAGGCCAAGGGCGGATCCGTCGGCCTTGTCGTACTTCACGGAGATCCGTGGGCACGACCTGCTCGGCGCCGCACTGGACGAACCGGAGTAGGCCAAACCGGCGCGGGCCAGCTGTGTCCGCCCGTACGCTGCTCACTCAGTAACGGCCTCCCAGACCGATGCCAGTATGCCCACGATCAGGAACACGAGGAACACGTAACCCAGCCCACGCCAGTCGTACGACGAGAGCGGAGGGCCCGGATCGGGTTCTGTGCCGAAGCCGTAGATCAACCCACACCGTCGGCATGGCCGGAGCCCCGGCCCGTACAGAATGGCAACCTGCCCGCACCGGTTGCACTTCATTTCACGCCCCTTGTCCACCATGAGTGGGACCATAGTCAGTCGCCGTCGTGCGGCCCCCCGGGCAGCGACGAGCCGCGTTCTTGGAGGGGATGGAGCAGCGATCACGCCCTGATCGGGAGTCGGCCCGTGCTCTGGGGGGCAGACGTGGCTCCGTCGGTACCGGTCACGGACCGGGGGCTGGAGCTCGCCGAGGTGCTGTGGACACGCCCTTGAGCAGCTGATCGCCGGCGGAGGCCAGCGGCGGCGAGCTGACCGAGTCGCCGGCGGAGCCGGTGCCTGCGGTCGAATGATGGCGCGCTCGAGGCGAGCGTACGGGCGGCGCGGACCGAACGCGGCCGCGGGTGACCGGCGCGGGCTGCCACTCCGGCTAGGGGTGGAACGACAGAACCGGTGGCCATGATCAAGGGGATCACGGCCAACGGTTCGACGCTGCAGGCCTCTCAAGGCTGCGAGGGCTTCGGCGAGCGACCCCGCCGGGGAGGACGGCAAGGACGGGCAGTCGTGCCCGACCGGCTACAGCTGGCAGCCACCACCTGGCGACCCCGACGCGCTCGTGTGCCCCAAGGACGCAGCGCCACCAGCGGAAGAGAAGCGGGGGCCGCTATCCCTCGGCCTCGACCCGCACGGCCGCCAATACCCCTGACACACCAGGTGCCTGGTCCCACGGATCGGGTAGGGGGCGCATTCGTCATATCCGGAACGCGCCCTTGCCCAACCTTCGGCCTGCTGCTGCAATTTCGAGAAATGTCTGCGAGAGGGGAAGCGTCATGAAGCTACGCTTTATCGGCACCACCTCGGGCGGCGGGAACTGCCCCACGCTGTACGAGACCGACCGCGGCACCATCGTCGTCCAGGGCTACGTCGTCACCGACGAGGAAGCCCTGGGCCAGCTGCGAGACGTCCTCGATGGCGAGTCGTTCGTGGAGGTGCCCCGCGAGCTCCTCACCCGTTTCGCGCCCAAGGAGTGACGTGCCCGAACTGATCAGGGGAGAGGCTTTCGGACGCCTCTTCGAGGACTTCGAGCACACGGCTTGGCGTCTGGAGACCCGCACGGTCTACAGCGTCGACGAGGAACGGGAACCCTTCGCCCGCTACCGGCGCGGCAAGCACCCGGGCACGGAATGGTTCCAGCCGTGGCTGGACACCATGCGCCGCGGCATCGAGCAGGGCAAGCGGATCGAGCGCGTTCGGGTCGTCCCGGAAGTCCTCACCGACTACCTCGAGTTCGAGCTGTGGCTGTGCAAGTTCAACGTCCAGGTCGGCGAGGACATCCGCTACCTGCCGCAGGCCCAGGCCGACAAACTGGGCCTGCCCGGCTACGACTACTGGCTCTTCGACTCCTGCCGACTCGGGCGCATGCACTTCACAGACGAGGGCGTACCCCTCGGAACCGAGATGATCGAGGACCCCGCCGAGGTGGTCCGGCACAGCTACCTGCGCGACATGGCTTGGCACCATGCCATCCCGTATGCCGACTACGTCGCCGGGCGGGCCATCAGCCGGTGACGAAGATCCACGAAGCGCGTGAAGCGCTCGGCCAGCGCCTCCGCGAACTCCGCCGTGAAGCTGCTCTCAACGGCAAGGGCCTCGCGGAGGCATTGGGCTGGCAGGCCAGCAAAGTCAGCAAGATCGAACTCGGTAGGCAGAGCCCGTCCGAGGCGGACATAGCCGCATGGGCGGCCGCCTGCGACGCGATCGACGCCGCCCCGGGCCTCGTGGCTGCGCTGCGGAACCTTGAGACCCAGTACGCCGACTGGCGCCGGCAACTGCGCGACGGGACGAAACTTCGCCAGCAGGCACTCGCCGAGGTCGACGCCTCCACGCAGGTCATCCGCGCCTTCGAGAACACCTGGGTGCCTGGCCTGCTGCAGACCCCGGAGTACGCGCGCTGCCGCCTCGCCGAGGTCGTGGACCTGTACGGCATCACGAACGACATCGACGCCGGCGTGCAGGCCCGCATGGAACGGCAGAACGTCCTCTACCAGCCAGGCCGCCGCTTCCACTTCGTCATCACCGAGGCAGTGCTGCGCTACGGCACGGCACCCCGTGAAGTCATGGCCGGTCAGATCGACCGCCTCGTGAGTGCGTCCTCGCTCGCTTCCGTGCGACTGGGCATCGTGCCGTTCGGGATCCGCCTGCCGGTCAGCCCTCTGCACGGCTTCTGGATGTTCGACGACCGGATCATCATGGTCGAGACGTTCGCCGCGGAGATGCGCCTGACGCAGCCCGAGGAACTGCGCCTGTACCGGGGCGTGTTCGACCGGCTGGCGACCATGGCCCGCTACGGCGCCGATGCGCGCCAGCTGCTGCACGCCGCGCTCGACACCCTGAGGGAGCAACCCTCGGGTGAATCCGAGAAATAGCGAGCAATCCGCTCGGGCTTTCTGAGCAACGTTCCTACGGTCGGTGACGAGACAGTCACTGCGACTCGGGGGGCGCCCTGATGTTCTGCACCTATTGCGACTTGCCGGGAGCCGACCTCGTGGTGGCTGTCGCGACTTCCAACAGCGGGCCCGGCTGGGCACAGCACGCGCACGCTTCCTGTGCCGCCGCACGGGGCGTCAAGGCGCTCGACGAGCGTCTGCCGGCAGAGCGAGCCCAGGCCCCCGAGGGGCGGCTGTCGTGACCGCGAGCGGCACCCGTATCTGCGTCATCTGCGATAAACCCATCACGGGCCAGGCCACGCGGGTCCCACAGTTCTCCGCGTCCGGCGCACGGCCCGACAACTGGCGCCACCCGCTCTGCTGGCGGCGCCCCAAGTGACCCCGCCCCGGCCGATGCTCCAGCCCGGAAACCGGCCAGGGCAGCGAGGGCATGCAGGAGCCCCTGCACGCGCACCACGGCACGCGGGTTGGCCGCGCGTCGAGCACACACCCAAGGAGTATGGCGTGACAGCTCTTTCCCCGGAACGGGTCTCCGCCCGCCAGCTGGTCGCCCCGGAACGAGCGCTCGGTGAGCCCTATGTGGGACCCGCCGGAGCGTGGCACCGGCGTCTGCTCCGCGTGCGGCGGGCACACCGGCGACGGGCTCGTCCACTGGGTGCCGCGCATGTCCGGCCCCGATGTCCGTGTCGTCATACACGCCGACCCCACCGACTGCCAGCCGCCCGCGGCTGCGCCGCACTGACTCCCGTCCGCGCCGGTGCACGCCTCAACCCGGCGCGGACGGGCCGGCCCTCGACCGAGGGCAACGTCCACACAGGAGGAAGCATGACCATCGCGTTAGACCGTCCCGTGGGCACCACCGACCCGGTCACGCTCGTCGGCTCCGAGGTGATGGAGCGCCTCAGCGCCCGCATCGTCAAGGACCACGCCGGCATCGACCGGGCCACCGCGCGGCGGATCGTCGCCCAGACCGCCGCGTTCCTGGCGGCCAGCGCCCAGCAGCCCGGCGCCGAACTGTCGCCGAGCAAGCTCGTGGACATCGGCTGGCACACCTGGATCCTGCACACCGTCGACTACGCCCTGTTCTGCGAGCAGGTCGCCGGACGGTTCATCCACCACGTCCCCACCGAGGACGACGAGCAGGTCACCGGCGGCCCCGAGACCGCGCTTGAGCGCACCCTCGGCGCCATCACCCAGGCGGGATTCACGATCGACCCCGATCTGTGGCCCGCAGCCGCCAAGATGGGCGAGTGCTCCCAGTGCCACGCTGGATGCAGCGACAGCCCCAACGGCGGCAAGAAGAGCAAGTAAGGCGCCAGCCCGCCAGCCGTCCGGCACACCGCCGGGCGGCTGGCCCCGCGAACGGAGCACCCGTGACGAACACCGCGTGGGACACCTACTCGAAGCAGAAGCCTGAGCGCCGCCCGACGAACGCCGCCGGCGAGACGACCTGGTTCAACTGGACCCAGTACGCCGACCACGGCCCGGGCGCCGAAGTCCTCGGCATCCGCCCGGGCGCGACCGTGCTGGACCTCGGCTGCGGCAAGGGCGGCAACCTCGCCCACGTGGCCGCGCTCGATGCCCGGGCGGTGGGTGTCGACGTGTCCCTCGCCCAGCTGAAGGCAGCCGAGTCGCGATGGGTCGACGCGGGCATGGTGCTGCACCGCACGGACGCGGTCTGGTTCCTGACCGAGAGCGGTGAGCACTTCGACGCGATCTACTCCGTGTTCGGCGCCGCCTGGTTCACCGATCCGACAGAGCTGCTGCCCGCGATCCGCGAGCGGCTGCGTCCCGGTGGCGTGCTCGCCTTCTCCCAGCGGCCGGCGATCGAAGGCTGCTACGGCTGCCAGGCCTCGTACATCAACCGGTCCGAGGACGAGGACCCGCTCGTCGTGAAGCGCTGGGACTACGAGCCCGAGCGGTGGGTGGAGATCCTGCACCAGCACGGCTTCACCGCGGCCACGGCTCGTGTCCTGCCCGCCCCGCCCGGCCAGCGGACGATCGGCACGCTGCTCGTCCGCGCCCACGGCTGAGGCCCCTGCCGCCCCGGTCTGCCACGTCCCTGGCAGGCCGGGGCTTTTCGCGTTGGCGCAAACGGTGACGGGTACATTCGCATGCATGGGCGTCGGAGCATGGATATCGCTGATCGCTACTGTCATCGTCTTGATTTCCGGCGCGGGGCTCATCTGTTACAGCAAATGGGGGCCAAGCCCGGAGCCGGGCCGACAGCACGACTACGGGCCGGACAACACCAGTGGAGGCGGCGGGGGCGGCTGAGCCCTCTCGCCGGGCTGACCAGCCACGCCATGGAATCGAAGGTGTGGCCACTCTCCGCACCTTGCCGCGTTTCGAACCCACCAAAACTGCGGGTCAGATGGGTTGCTCTGTCTGTAGCCGGATCCGCTGCTGATCAGGAACGACAGGCGGGCCTCGAAATGCCTGCGCAGTGCCCCGCGCGGGGGGTCCAAAGCCTGCTCCCGCCATGGGAATTGCGGCTGCGGATTGTTCCGGAACTCTTGAAATGAATACTCGGAGAATGCGTAATTGAAGTATGCGGATGGGGCGTGGCGGCCGATCGGCAGCCGAAAGCACGCACTCCGAACCGAGGGGAACCATGCCGAACGATAATGCCCGCCGTCACCTCTCCGCCGTCCCGGCCCCGGCACCGGCCCCTGAGCGGGAAATGCCCTACACCGAGGCTGAGATGGAAGAGGCCATGGGCTACCTCCTGGCCCGCATGGTGCCGCTGACGCAGCGCACCGGCTGGAAGATCGAAGAGATCATCGAATCCGACATGATCGGACTGCTCGCCCTCGCGTACGTCGCGGCCCTGCGTACTAACCCGCCGCTCCCCGAAACCGGCCCGGCCAGGGAACTCGACGCTCTTGCGTTCTCCTTCTACGTCCGCATGCTCGCCAGCGCCCCCGAGGGCTTCGACGACGTCACCGACCTGATCGTCCTCGACAGCATCCAGTGGTGCTCTGCGGCCCTCGATGGCCGCCCAGACCCGCGCCCTGCGACTCGTCCAGGACTGACCCAACCCCGGGGCGCAGCCGTTCCGCTGCGCCCCGGCCCCGGCGGCGGGGGAGTGGCGCCCCTGGCCGCGCTGCCGACAACAGCCACCGAATGCGAGGCAGGCTCTTGCCCCGCATCTCTTCCCGCGTTGCGTGCGCCGTCAGGTGGCGTGACGGAGGGGCTCGCACCGGACGCAGCCGGTGCGGGCCCCTCTGGCGTACACGTCACATGCGGGTGATGTTGCCGTCCAGGATCGCTCGCAGCCGGTCGACGTCCGCTGGAGCGGCGATGCCCCGCTTGGGGAGGATGGCCATGCCCACGCCGTGCCGGTCGCCCGTGAGCAGTACGAACAGTTCATCGGTCTCGGTGTACCGGGGCAGTACGGGCCAGCGGTACGTCATGTCCAAGTCCCGCGAGAACTGCCGTACACCGTCGTCGTCCACGACGACCCGGAACTCGCCCTGCGTGGCGTACATGCGGTGCACCTGCTGCCCCTGGAGCCCGGGTACCAGCACGTATAGGCCGAGGAAGAAGGCCAGGGCCGCGACGCAGAACACCGTCCCCCCGAGGCTCGGCCCCTTGGGGGCGGTGAGGTTCAGGACGAGGGCGCCCAGCATGAGCAGCCCGCACGCCAGCAGGATTCCGTTCTGCAACCGCCCCGACGGGGTGGCCTTCGCCCGGGCGCGGATCGCCCCCACCGCGTCGGCGAGGACGGGCAGATACATCAGCTCCACGGCGTCCCGTGTCGTTGTGGACCGCTCTTCGGTCACGGACCCTCCAGGTCGTTGGTGAGACAGCCTGTGATCGTAGCGGCCGGGTCAGGCAATCGGATGATCACCCTCCGGCCGCTTCGGTGGCGCGGTCGTGCGCACCAGCCATGCCGACGACACTTCCCGCGTCCTCGGCTGGCGACTGAGCGACTGCACCGCCCACCCGCTGGGCAGGGCCGAGATCTTCAGTGCCTACTGCACGGACGCCGCCCACGCCCAGGCGCAACAGCGACAGCCGAGCTGGGACGAGCCGGAGCACCGGCACACATCGTGTGCGTGCGCGTCCTGCGGTAGCGATGCAAACCGGTGCCGATTCCTACTGCTTCCAGACCGAGGGCTTGAACCGATCGGTCTTCGCGGAGCTCGGGCTAGTGTCATGGTCACCACCATTGGGGACCAAGAGACGGGGGAGCTCTGATGCGACCGGTGAAGAGGATGCAGCCATGTGCCACGGCCATGGTGTGGGGGCTGCTGGCGGCAACGGCGCTGGCCGCCTGCAGCAAAGGCGGCGGCTCGTTAGACGCCGAATCACCGAAGGCCAAGACCTCCCAGGAGGCTGCTGCGGAACCGAGCCGCAAGGCCTTTGACCCACCCGTGCGGTTCGAAGATGCAAGGATCGAACTGTCGAGTGCCGCGCAGCCCAGCACAGTGAGCGGGGGTGCAAAGCGGCCCGCAGTCACCCTCTCCGGCGGAATTGCCTACATCACGACGGAACAGGGACTCGAGGCCATCGACACACAGACCGGCGAGCCCAGGTGGGAGGCGGCGACGAAACACCCCGCCGAAGCAGGCGGCTTCGGCAGTCCTCGCGCCGCGCCGCTCGCTGTTGAGGCATGGACCGTTTACGCCGCGTGGGAGAGGGTGGTGAAAGGCGAAGGGACCACCCCGTCCCGGCCGGTCATTGAAGTGCTCGCCGTCGACACCACCACAGGCAAGCCGTCGTGGTCGGCTGAGATCCCGGCCGTGCCCAGCGCGACCGGCCTGGCTGCAAACGCCATCGGCGCCGATGAGGTGATCGCACCGCAGATCATCGGAGTCGATGCGGACACGGTGGTGGTCGCGGCCGCCGACACCACATATGCCGTCGACCGCGCCGCGGGCACCGTGCGCTGGAAGAAGGCCGACTTCCGTGCCGTCGCACTGGCGGACGGAGTCGTGGCCGGCGGGGAGCGGCTGACGCCCCTTGAAAGCCGGCTCATCGGATACGCCGCGGGTACGGGCAAGCAGCGCTGGACGATCCGCGGCACCGGAGCGCCGGCCTCGGCCGGACCGGAACTGCTCACCGGCGAGCGTGGGAATAAGCAGCTGATCGTCGATGCCGCGAGCGGCACGGTTCGCGCGACTCTCGCCGGGTCTGACTGGCAGTGCCGCCACGACGCAGAATCCCTGCTCCTGTGCTCTACGTTCCGCAGCTTGGCGGGCACCGGGATCACGGTGTTCGACGCGGCAACAGTCAGGAAGCTGTGGACCCTGCCCGACGGATCCGGCCGGATCGTTCCGAGGGTCACCGCCTTTTGGCACGGCGCCGTCTACGGCGATATAGGGCAGGAGCCCGAGTCCGTGATCCTGGACGGCAAGACAGGCAAGGACCGCGAAACTTCCCCAGGGGCCGCCCCGTTCGAAGTCGACCGGTACGGCGGCCTGGTGGACCGAATGGGGCCCCCGGCCTTTTACCGGGCCACACGCTAAACACCGGGCACGACGTCGGGACCGCAGCTGCGTGCTGCGGGCCGTCCTTCAAGGGCTCACAACGGACGTTCCCGACCAGGACTGACGACCCTTTGTTCCACCCGGTCTGGGCTACCGCCGACCCCGACGACATCACCTTCGCCGACAGCCGCGCCGCGCACGGCAACTTCCGTAACTGGGCACGGCTGACTGCCCACGTCCGCACCGGCCTGGCCCGCACGCGACGGCCGCGTGTCGACCGGGACCTGCTGCGGTGGGCCGTCAGCCGGCTGGGGTGAGGACCGCGCCGCGTGGCGGTGTGTGCGATGGCTGGGCCGGTCGATGCCGGCCTGCCCGCCTGCCAGCGTGGCTCCTCGCCGGATCGATGACGAGCCAGCGGCTCGATCCCGGCAGACGACCTCGATTCCGGGGCGCTTCGCCAGCCCAGCGCCGACCACTGAAACCTGAAACAAACTTAGTTTCGTAATTTCTGGCGCATCACACTAGTGCAGCGACAGCAGTACCCACTGGACACCTTGAGGGTGTACACCGCGTGCCAGCGCGAAGTCATTCCCTAACTGTCCCGTGCCCTTCTAATCTCGGGTTATGGACTGGTTGATGGCCGCATGGGTGGGGGTGGCTGGTGGGGCGACTATGGAGGCCGTCGATGTCATCAAGTCCGTCAAGTGGCATGGCAAATTGCCGTGGAACGTAGAGCCGGACACGAAACAGCAGCGCCGACTCGATCTGCGGCCCGGCGAAGAGCAGCTGCCCGCTCCCGGCTGGAGGGCGCATTGCATCGCCGCGGTACTGCGGCTGTTCGTCAGTGGTGCCCTGATCGGCGCCCTCGCCGCGACGTACCCGACGAGCGTGAACCCGCTAGTGGCTTACATGGTCGGGCTAGGGGCGCTCTCAGCGGTCCAGCAGCTCGCCACATTCGTGCCACTGGCGGTTAAAGGCGCCGGCCGGGCCGCTCTGGGCTCTGTGGTGGAGGAGGCACAGCAACAGCAACAAGCCCTCCCGCAAGCGCAGCAACCCGGACCCGGCCAGACCAACGGTGCTCTTCCAGGGCCGCAGACGGGAAGTCACCCAGACAGCAGCCCCCAACCGGAGACGGGCGTTGCCACGCCCCAGGGACCGCCACAGGCAGGAGGTCAGGTATGACACTCGCTGCTGAATCCTTCGTTGGCCGTGTCCTGGCCGTCATCTCACGCCGGTCCCCCGGCTTCCGGCCGCCCACGGCATTGTTCGGCGCATCGTCCATGCCTAGCAAAGCGCCTACCTCAGCTCGAGCCCCGCAGTTTCAGCTCCACCATCAAAGTTCAAGAGCCGACACGGACCATGTGGCAGTGCCGGAGCTGGTGGATCCCGGCCTGGCCGAACTGACTATCAAGTGGAAGTCCGCCCCTGCGGACGTACGGCTCACGCGCCGCAGTGACCTGCTTACCCTTGCGGACCTAGTCAAGACCGCCTACAGCTGCGCCAGCGCTGTCGTCCCAGCCCTCGACATCCCCTTTGCCACCGGGCGTGATCTAGAAGTAGCCCTCGACCTCACACGTGACCTGGGCGCCGTCCTTGCCGATGCCCGCGCCCGCGCTCGGATCCACAGCCGCGCCATCGACCGCGCTCTCGGTAACAACTGCGACCGCACCCTCGACCGCGCTCTCGACCTCGCCATCGCGAACAGTCGCGACCTCGCTGAGGGCCTCACGCGCGCCCGCGTTCTCGGCTTCGGCGGCTTCGACAACGGCATCGAGTTCGACCCTGTCAGCATCACCGACCGCGCCCGGCTTCTCGAACGCGGCCGCGGCCTGGCCAACAGCCTCGCCCGCGAGCTTGGCACAGCCTGCACCAACCTGGCGGATGCGGCGAGCGACTTCACCGGGGTCAACATCACTGTGGCGGATGCAACCGACATCGACCTCGCCTGGCTTCGGTGGGACGACAACACCCAATGGCCCAACCGCGAGTGGGCCGATCGCATGCGTAGAGCATCTGTGGAGCACCCGCCCGGGTCCGGAACCTATATCGTTCTTCCTCTCACAGACCGTGACCCCGCAGAAAGCGCCTTGGTCTAATGCGCTGCGAGATCACGACCCCATGCTCGGCAACCGCCCGTCCTGAACGGCGCCGTCCGCAGGAATCCCTAGATTCCGGCGCAGGTGCTGTCCAGTGAGGCGGAGTTCAGAAACAGGCACTCAACTTGTCGTTTATGGTCCGCCGTCGAACGCGGCTCGAACTTGATCCATATTTTCGCAGTTCAGCGGACGTGAAGGCGGCCTTCGTCTGATCCTGTGCTCCGTCACAGAAGGATAGGAACAGCGCGAAGGCCGTGGTTGTGAGTTTGGTGCATCAGAGCGTCCTCCGGGATGCGTACGCGGAAGTGTCACACTTCCGGTCGGAGTTGTACGCGTGCATGACTGCGCGGGGCGACGCGTTGTTCGAGTTATGCGACGCGTTGTTGTGCACAGACGGCCCGGTGCGGACGCTGGTCGACCTCGCGCTCGCGCCCGAACACCGCCGCGGTCACGGAGCTCTGTACGGCGGCCTGAACCATGGACGAATCGATATCGCCCGGCTGCGTCGGGCCCTGGCCGGGATGCCGCTGCCGAGGGCGGTGGACGGTCGGCTGGTGTTGGCTGTGGATGTCTCGCCGTGGCTACGGCCGGACGCCAGCACCTGTGCTGACCGGTCCTTTTGCCACACATTCGGTCGGGGCGAGGGCAAGCACCAGATGGTGCCGGGCTGGCCGTACTCGGTGGTGGCCGCGCTGGAGACCGGCCGAACGTCCTGGACGGCGGTGCTGGACGCGGTCCGCCTGGAGCCGGGTTCCGACGTCGCCGCGGTAACCACGGTGCAGATTCGCGAGGTCGTCGAGCGGCTGGTCGCCGCCGGCCAGTGGCGGCCAGGTGACCCCGAGGTCCTGGTCGTCCTGGACGCCGGATACGACGCCCCGCGCATAGCCCACCTGCTGGCCGGACTGCCTGTCGAGATCCTCGGCCGACTCCGATCCGACCGCGTGATGCGACGGCCGACACCGCCGCGGGTCTACGACCCCAAAGGCGGCCGGCCGCCCAAGCACGGCGGCGAGTTCGTCTTCGGCGACCCTGGCACCTGGGGTGCTGAGCAGGCCGTGACGACCACTGACACCCGCCTCTATGGGAAGGCAACCGCGCAAGCGTGGGACCGACTGCACCCGCGGCTCACCCGCCGGGCCGCATGGCTTGACCACGACGGACCGCTGCCCATCATCGAAGGCACCGTCATCCGCCTGGTCGTGGAGAAGCTGCCCAGCGGCGGGGTCAACAAGCCGGTCTGGCTGTGGTGGTCGAGGATTGGCGCCACCGAGGCGAACGTCGACCGCTGCTGGCAGTCGTTCCTGCGTCGCTTCGACCTGGAGCACACGTTTCGCCTGTTCAAGCAGACACTCGGGTGGACCAAGCCCCGGCTTCGCAGCTCGGAAGCGGCCGACCGTTGGACATGGCTGGTGATCGCCGCCTATGCCCAGCTGAGGCTCGCGCGCGGGCTGGCGACAGACCTCCGCCGCCCGTGGGAGAAACCGGCCCCGCCGAACAAGCTGACACCCGCTCGGGTCCGAAGGGGGTTCAGACACCTCCGCACGAAGACCGGCTCTCCGGCTGGTGCACCGAAACCATCTCGTCCTGGCCCAGGACGGCCCCCGGGCTCGAAGAATCGCCACCCGGCCACCCGTCATGACGTGGGCCGGGTCCTCGCGACCGGCGAGGCGTTCAGCCGCCCTGCCCACCACAAGGTCGGCACCAAACCCCGGCGAACGGGTCAAGAAGAAGCCGGTCGGAAGGGCACCGGACCTGCCTGATCGTCCGAAAGGTCGGGTCCCAGGTGTGCGACTACCCTGCTTCAGCACGCGGGTTCAGTGTCCAGGATGCCGTCGACAGTCAGCGCACCTTCGATAGTTGCGCTCAGCCACTCTGCCAAGTTGATGCCCTGAGGCCAGTGCTGGCCCTCATGCGTGCACCACATCGGCCCGGCGGGGTCCCGGAAGTCAACCAGGGACCAGATGGTGCAGCCCCAGTCATACACCGGCACCAGGCCGGCAGGGATCTGACCGGAGGGATCCGGTCCGTCTTGATAGATCTCTGCCAGGTCATTCCAGTCGCCTTGGGAAGCACCTCCGCGAACTCCCAGGATGCCCTCTGCCGGACCGAAGCCCCCGTTCGCCACCTCCAAGTAGAGGCGCCGCAGCAACGGCGGGAGAGGGAAGCCAATCAGCTTCTCTGCCTCCGTGACCGCCTCCAGTGTCGCCGGCGGAGGCAGGCTGCCCACACCAGCACTACCACGGACAGCCTCAACGATCGCTTCATCCATCACGCTGGCAGCCTCGCAGACCCCGCCATGGCAGGTGACTCTGGGGCGTTGAAACGGAAAGCCAGTCAGACGTCGTGACGTTAGAAGCCGTATCTCAACCGATCTTGGAACCTGCAAGTCGAACGGAGTTCCTGGTCGGGTGATCTTCCGGCCGTACGCGCATGAAGGCAGGGCCTC
>NZ_JBIAPT010000040.1:0-37165 GCF_042888425.1 Streptomyces sp. NPDC002889 | reverse complement strand
AGGGCCAGAAACCCATGTCGATCGTGATCACGGCCGGGCAGCGCGGGGACTCCCCGCAGTTCGAGCCCGTTCTGAAGAAGATCCAGGTACGTCGTATGGGGCCGGGCAGGCCGCGTACCCGGCCGGACCGAGTGCGGGCCGACAAGGCGTACGCCTCCCGCAAGAACCGCGCCTACCTGCGCAGGCGCGGGATCCTCTGCACCATCCCGGACAAGGCCGACCACCTGCGCAACCGCAAGAGACTCGGCTCGCGCGGCGGCCGCCCGCCGAAGTTCGACAAGACGCCTCGCCGACGTCCCAGCGCATCACCCATGCGCTCAACCCACAGGAAGACAGCCCCTGATGCCCGTCTCTGCCGCCACCGAGTCGAAACTACGCGCCGCCATGGCCCGGCTGCTGGCCGGCCAGCCTCAGCACACCAGCGGCGCACTGAGCAAATCCAACCTCGCCCGCGAGGCCCAGGTCAGCCACGCCACCATGCACCGGGCCCAGAACGTCCTGGCCGAATGGGACGCCCAGGTCGCCTGCCCCGTGCTGCGCACCCCGGGCGAGACTGCCCGCGACGAGACCATTGCCGTATTACGCAGACAGCTTCGTGAGGCGAAAGCGACGGTGACCGAACTTCAGAGCAAACTCGACGCACTCGCGGCGGTCACCGCGAACCTGTACTACGAGAACCTGGCCCTGAAGAAGCGCGACAACAACCGGAGACTCGCGCCTTTCCCCTCCGCCAAATAGGACTTATCCACGCGATCATGTGTCTCGTTAGGGTGACCCGATGAAAGGGGGCAGCCACGCGCACGTACACCCTCGTCTCCCGACCCACGTTCGTCGGCCACGCCCTGGCGGCGATGCGAGGAAAGCGGCCTGGCGATGAGGTGGCAGCACGCCGTGGAGATCATCCTGAGCAGGCCAACCACCCGCGGGGGAACTACAGCGAGCGGGCGCGGGCCGAGAACCCGCTCAAGGTGCGGATGGATCTGTGTCAGCAGGCCTCGCAGGCGGTTGGAGACGCGGGTGGTGATGTCGCGCCTCGCCCCTTCCCTCAGGCTGCCACCACAGGGAGGGACCCGCTCGTCCACCCGTTCGGCAGCACGCCGCGCCTGCGGGCCGGGGCACCACTAGCATGCTGACTGTGCGACCTATTCCCCCGAAGATCGAGGGCGGCCGGGTACAGGGCGTCCTGCAGCTCATCGAGGACGGCATCCACCTCGTCGTCGCGGCGCTCCTCGTACTGCTCGCGGGGCTCCTGACCGTGGGGGTCGTCCACGACGTCATCAGGTCGATCCAGGGGCCGTACCGCGAGGAGACGGTCGTTCTCTCCGCCCTGGACAACGGCCTTGTGCTGTTCATCGTGGCCGAGCTGCTCCACACCGTCCGCCTCACCATCAGGAACCAGACCCTCGACGCGGAGCCGTTCCTCGTCGTCGGCCTGATTGCCGGCATCCGCAAGGTGCTGATCGTGACGGCCGAGGCGGAGAAGTCCTTCCGGTGGAACGTCGAGGGGATCGAACTGCTCGTCCTGGCGGGGCTGATCCTCGTGATGGCGACAGCGGCGTACGTGTGGCGGCGCTCGACGCGGCCGGGAGACTACTTCCCGCTCCAGGAGGCGGGACGCTCACCGTCGCCGGAGCCGTCACCCACCCCGGTGCGCGGGTCCTGATCCGTCACCTTCCGCAGCCACGGCCGCCCGCACCCGCTGCTCCTCGCGAGCAGAGCCGACGTCTCGTTCCAGGGGTGTGCGGCTCACGGCCGTCGCGAGGTCCTCCAAGGCTCGCTTCTGTAGTTCCGCCTCGCGCCGCACGACCGGTCTCCGGTCCCCGGCGGCAGAGCCCTCCCACGCGTGGAGCGCCTCCTCCACGCGCCCCCAGTCCGGATTCCTGTGCTCGCGCACGTCGACTGCCGCCTGCGCGGTGTCGGCCTCCAGGGCCTCGGCGAACCAGCTCCGCCTCGGGGACGAAACGGCTGTCGGCCCGCGGGACGTGGCTCTCCATGAGCATCGCCGCCCGGCCGAACCCCTTGAGCGCCTCCTGCGCCTCCTCCGCCTCGCGCGACGTCAGGCCCCTGGGGCGGACCGGTTCCTGCCTTGCCTGGTCGTAGGCCTCCTGCCAGGCGGCACGTGCCTCCCTGCTCGCCAGCAGGGCCCTGCGCATGTCGGCGCGATGCTCCTGGGTCGGTTCGGCGTAGCTGCGGAGCACCGCGGCCGCGTAGCGGCCGTTGGCGGCGAGCCAGTCCGCAAGTCGCCCCGGCAGCCGGGGCGTCTCCCATGCGGGGAACACCACGTACGCCAGCATTGCCAGGGCCCCGCCGAGCAGGGTGAGCACCACCCGCTCCGGGACCGTCTGCTCCCATGCCTGGCCGCCCATGCCGAGCAGGAAGACGACGTATGCGGCAGTGAAGCACTGGGAGTAGGCATAGCCGGTACGGATCAGCGTGTACGACAGGCCCGCCGAGACCACCGCCAGCGCGCCGAACACATGGGCGTCCGGGCCCAGGGCCCGCACCATCCCGGTGGCGAGCGCGACCCCCGCCAGGGTCCCGGCGAGACGGGCCACCGCACGCGCGTACGTCCGGTGGAAGTCCGGCCGCATCACCATCACCGAGGCGATGGGCGCCCAGTAGCCGTGGCCCAGGGGCAGCCGGGTGGCGATCAGATAGCCGAGCGTGGCCACCGCCGCCAGGCGGACGGCGTGCCGGAACACGGGCGAGTCCCGGCGAAGCTCACGGCGGACCGCCCGGACGACGACCGGGAGCAGCCGGAACATTGTCGGGCGCACCAGGAACTGGGCGCCTGCGGGGCCGGGCGGCGTGGGCGTCTTCCCGCGCGCGCCGCCGCTCCCGGCGATCTCCAACGCCTCGCCGAGCAGTTCCACGAGCCGCTCGGCGGCCTGCCGGGCGGGCCCCTCCAGCACCTCGTGCTCCTCGTCGACGCGCAGGACGTCCGCGGTCCTGGGCGGCACCTCGGCGGGAGTGCCGCGGCGGATCGAACGGGCGGCCGCGTCCAGGACGTCGGCGGCCGCGTCGAGCAACTCCCGCGCGCGGTCCCGCCCGGGTCCCTCCGCCGGGGCGCCGACGTCCGGGTCGGCGAGCGCGGCGACGACCGGCCGAATGCGCTCGGCGAGGCCCCGGGGGCCGTGGAGGACGGGGGGACGGGTGCGGGCCTGTGATGGCGTCACGGCGGCCGCGTCCCGGGCCGTCATCAACGGCTCCGGGTCGAACGGGGCGGTCGGGTCGTGCCGCAGCCGGCGGGCGTAGTCCGCCATGGCGGCCAGGGCGTCGGCGAGCGCGTCACGATGCGCCCCCCAACGGCGGATCGGGAACAGCAAGATCAGCACGGCCTGCGCCACGCCTCCGAGCGCGATGATCCCGGCGTGCTCCAGGGCTCGCCCGACGCTCGTGGGCAGGGTGATGGTTACCAGCATGCTGCCGACGGTCGTCGCTGCGACGATCCCGGCGGTCGATCCGACGGCCCACGCCATCCCCGCGACAAAGGCCCATACGGCCAGCAGTGGGAGGAACGTCACGAGTCGCCCCGCCGCCAGGTAGCCCACGAAGGTGCTGAGCGCCAGACCCGCGCCCGCGCCGAGCGCGATCACCTTGCGTGGACGCCAGGTGCGCTGGAAGGTGGCCCCACCCGCGGAGTAGGCACCGAGGGCGGCGGACGCGGCGTACGCAGGGGAGACCAGCCACAGCGCCGGCCCGATGACGATCGCCACCCCAGCAGCCGTGCGCAGCGCGAGCAGGGGCTCCAGCCGCGTCTCCTCGATCGTGAGCCCGGATCGCACGACCTCCCCAAAGGTCCGCAGCCACGTCACGGGTGTGAGCCTAGCCGGAACGCCCTGCCGGGTCGCGCCGGCCGCGCGGTCGCCTCTTGGCGGCGCCGCGCTCGGCGGGCGCGCGGCCCCGGGCCGACCTGCACTCACAAACCGGCACCCTCGCGTGCAGGGCGATCGATGACCACATCCCCAGCGCCGCCTGCTCAGCCCCAGCGGCCGCGGCTCGGCATCGTCCTCGTGGCCGATCCGGGATGGCCGGTGACGGACCTGGCCTACCGGGGACAACACCCGCCCCGTCATCGCCATGATCAACCCGCCGGAGCACATCGCGCTGCTGTCGCTGCCCATGCTTAGCCTGGTGCGTGTCGCCCACCGGTTGAGGGGAGCGGCTCTCGTTCAGCGGGCGTGGGCGGGTCCGAAGGACCGCCGCGTGTAGCCCGAACTCCCGGTACGCCGGCAGCGGTGAGCGGCGATGCCGCACGCGCGTCCGGGAGCCATTTGTGCCGGTATCGGTTCACTTCGAGGGCTGGTCACCGGGGTCGCCTTGGAGCGTGTGACGACGTTCCTGTTCGCGCTTGGAGTAGGCGGCTGCCCGGATCGCTTCGTCGCTCTCCAAGCCTGATCCCAGCGCGCCGCCCACGGTGGCGACCGAAGCGACGAACCAGGACAACGTCAAGTACTCCGCGGCGTGCAGCGGGGTTCGTGTCACGGAAGCGAACACTCGGTCGTTGAGGATGAACAGCGCCCACACCAAGTTGATGACCATCAAACCTCCGTAGCAGACGAGAACCCCGATACCCACGGTCATGACCGTCGAGGCGTTGTAGAGCCTCGCCCTCTGCCTCTCCTCCGGCGAGCCCTCTGCTGATCGATGCCACAGCTGCGCGTCTACGATCAGCCAGCCGATCATGATCCCTACAGATCCGACCATGGCGATCACGAGGCGTGGCGTGCTCAGGTTGTCAGCCAGGCTCCAGGTGGTGGAGTTCACGGTGGCGATGGCTCCCGTGGCGAGTGCGGCCGCCAGGGCTTTCGACAAGCCCGGCACCAACCGCCACGGCCGGTTGGCGCGGACCATACCGAAGAGCACCCTCAGGTAACCGCGCGGCCCGCTGACGACGTACCGAAGATCGGCGGTCTGCTCCTCACCGACCGGGCCCGGATGAATAGGCGTGAGACGACCGGCAAAGGGCCCCAGCAGCGGCTGACTTTGCGGAGGTCCTTCAGCCCCAGTGGCCTGCGGACCCGCCAAGCCAAGCACGGCTTCCTCCACGGCCCGCCGGGCCTTCGTCTGCAGCCGCAAGCCCCCCAGTGAAGGAAGAGACAGCAGCGCCAAGCCGTGTTCGTGACTCAGATTCACAACGAGCTTGCGCCCGTGTGAGTGCAGCGGAAGGTCGGTGAGGGCCACGACGATATCCCAATTCTCCGCACTTCCGCGGTCCATGATCCGGCGCATCAAGGTGGGCGGGTCCTCGGTCCCTGAGGTGAAGGGCTCACTGACCACCTCGACGTCGAATTGTCGCCCCTGGCCTGACTTGTCGGCGAGCCGAGTAGGAAGTGTCTGGGCCATGCGCTGCGCGATCTCCGTCGGCGCGTCCGGATCCGCCAGGAGAGCCACGACCGTAACGCCCTGAGACGACACCCGCATGACTGGACCCTCCTCGTCGGCTGCCCCCGCGATCGCAAGTGCCCACAGATGCCGCCGAGGTAACGTCGACGCCGCGTGACACGCTGGCCTCCGCCAGCAGGTGCAGGCGGTACGGCCAGATCTCCTCGTCTTCCCACACAGGGCCGGCTCCCACTCAGTGTTCACCCTGCTGTCGATCCGCACGCCCGTCCGACTGCCCGGGCAGTCGGACGCCTCGGCCTGGCAGGGCAATACAGGGAGGCTAATTGGGCCCGACATGCGCATGCGTTCGCGCGCCCCCGTCGGCCAGGCTGACTGGGAAGCCCAGGGGGCCGGGAACCACCCCGGCGCCCGCAGCCGGAGGTTGCCGTCATGACCGTGATGTCCATCGCCAGGTTCGAAAGGTTCTTCCGCGCGGCCGCGGGGCTGGACGTCGACAAGAACGATCTCAAGCGCTACAGCGACTTCGTCGACGCCAAGCTCTACGATCTGCTGACCGTCGCCCAGGCCACTGCCAAGGCCAACGGGCGCGACATCATCCGGACCTGTGACCTACCGATCACGAAAGGCCTGCAGGAGAGCATTCACCACTTCCGGAAGATCGACCAGGAAGTAGAACTCAAGCCGATCCTGGAACAGCTCGCCGCCCACCCCGCTCTGGACCGCACGCCCGACGAGGAGACCGAGGCGGCCTATCCGGACATCATCGGCGGACTCAGCCTGGCCCTTGCCCAGAGCTTCAAGATCCTCCACCCCGACCTGAAGAACCCCCGGACCCAGCACTGGGACGAGGCCCGAGCCGTCTTCGACCTCCTGCTGTGAGTGGCGACCGGACCAGGCGGTGCAGGCCACGGCCAAACAGCGTCAGCGCGCTCCGCTTCCTCGGCTGCCGCAACGATCCTGCTGGCCCGCCGCAGGGCCTCGTCCACGTCCAGGGTGCTGCCGAGAGCGGTCGTGACCTCCGCCAGCGGCGCCAGGCGGTCCAGAGCCCGCTGCAGCGCCGCGTACACGTCGAACTCGTCCTGCGGTGAGCGCAACGCCCGCTGGCTGAGACCGCGGGGGCACCCGCCGGCTGCTGGAGCAGACCGCTGTGCGGCTTGCGGGGCTCGCACGATCCCCGACCGGCTGGTGTCGTAGGCCGATCCCGAAGCCCGACCAATCCGCAAGGGCAAGCCCCAGCACCCCAGGCTGATCGGCCCACATCTCGGGTGTCGGAGAGCTCAGATTGTGGCGGCTCGACCTCGCAGGGATCATCGATGGCATGGACAGGAACATGTCCGTCGGGTCCGGGGAGCGGCTGCTGGAGGAACTGGTCAGAGCAGCCCAGCTGGCATCACCTGCGGAACTGCCCGGCGGTCCCGTCCATGCCCTTCTCCCGGTGCGGCACCAGCAGCACCGCCGGGCCCGCCACCTGCCCGGCAGCCGGCCCAGACGTCTCGTCCGCCTCCGCTTCGATCTGCGCGTTCAGCCGGATGAGCACCCGCTCCGCGCAGCCGAGTTCCTCCCCTTCAGCCCGGACCGCTTCCAGTTCCTTGGCCAGCCGTTCCTCCGCCGCATCGAGTTCCGCCCCGCCGTGCGGGGATCCGCTCCAGCACGTCATCCACGGCCGCCCCTCCCGGAAGATCCGGACAGAGCGTTTTGAACCCGTCGCACACTCCGGCAGCAGAACCACGAAATCCATCCCCCCGGACTGTCAGACGATCATCGCGCTCGGCAACCACCCGCGACCTAGGTGCTGGGATGGCCGGGGCGCCGCAGGCCTGCTCGGGGCGCTGGGCCGCGCTCATCATCTCCTCCGCCGGATCACGGCAGGAGCGCGGCAAACGAGTTCGGCACCCGGGATTTGACGTGCTGCCATTCGCCGACGCTCACATGGCGCTCCAGAGATTTCAGTACGGTACGCACCAGCTTCTCGGTGCCGCCCTCGACCGCATAGGGGAATTCGCTCCGGACCCGTGCGAAGAACTCCTCGTTGCTCATCTTTATGGGCGTCTCGGCCGGCTTCCAGCCGTCGTAGTAGACGCCCCTGACGATGGTCGGCAGCTGGGCGCCGAACTGTACGGCCGTCTCGACCGGGAGACGATCCCGGAGCGGGTGCAGCACGGCCCGGAGTGCCGCGTACGACTGCTTGCGCCGTTCCTTAGGCCATTCGAAGGCCTCCTCGACGTCCTTGAGGAGCCGATTGGCCTTGTCCACCATGGTGTCGAACGAGGAGAAACCTGTCTCAACCATTTCCGTGGGCCTTTCGTTCGGGGCGCCTCACGGGCTCAGTCCGCGAGGTCGGCCTTGCCGAACAGGACCGCGTAACTGGAGGGGAGTTGGCTGATGATCTGATTCAGCTCTCCGCCGGTGACAGCGTCGGCAACGGTGGTCAGGACCGCGCTGGCGTCCCACTGCGCCGTACGCGGCCGGGCATGGGTGCGCTCGGCGACCCGGCGGTAGAACTCTTCGATCCCGAAGCTCCGCGCCTGCTGCGGCGTGGCATGGTCCAGAACTTGTCCCAGCGGGCCGGGCAGCTGGGATGCGAGGTCATTGACCTCTCCCGGGCTGATCCGTTGGGCCAGCACTTCCAGCACGGCGTTGGTGACGTCCGCGGCTTCGTCCTGGTCGTTGTATTCGCCCAGCTCGCGTACACGGGCGAGGAATCCGTCGTATTTCATCGCTGCCTTCCTTCTGCCCGCTCCGGTCACCGCTGGTCATCGGGGTCGCCCGGTGCGCTGTCGGGCCGTCCGGGTCGGTCCGCCGGCGCGTAGCTGCCGTTCGCAAGGCTCTTGGCCCGGGACTCCCGCTCGGACTCACGCAGGGCACGGCGGAAGCGCCCGGGGCCCCAGGAACGGCCGCCCACGGCCTGTTCGAGTCGGTCGCGGCTCGTCGGACCGGCTTCTTGGAGCACGTGGGTGATCTGTTCGATCTCTTCGTCGAGGCGTTGTTCGGCCATGGCGGACGTACGGCTTGCCGTGCCCGCGGTGCCGGCCATCCCCGGCGAGTACAGGGTGCTGCCCGGTCCGGTGCCCGGGCGGTAGCGGCGGGCTCCGGCGCGCTCCCGCTCCCGGCGGCGGGCGGTGCGATCGGCGATCCGCAGTTCCCGCTCGTGCGCGGCCTGCCGGACGTGCGCGGGCCGGAGACGGTCTCGTGCGTCCTGTGGCGCGGGCTCGTTGCGCCAGGCTGCCTCGGTTTCCTCAGCGGTGAGCGGCCGGGCGATGTTCTCCAGGGACTGTTGTTCGGCCCGGACACCGAAGAAGACCTCGGCCAGCCCGCCCAGGGCCATGGCTGCCGCTCCGACGAGGAAGCCGATGGCCACCAGGTCGGCATTGCCACTGTGAATCAAGTGGCCGAACAGCAGCGGGCCGGTGATTCCGCCCACGGCCGTGCCGATCGCGAAGAACAGCGAGATGGACAGGGCCCGGGTCTCCATGGGGAAGACCTCGCTCACCGTCAGGTAGGCCGAGCTCGCTCCGGCGGACGCCACGAAGAAGGTCAGCGAGACCAGCAGGAAGAACGACCATGTCGTCAGGGAGCCGTTGATCAGCAGGACGGCGAGGACGGCCGCCACGGCCGCCGAGCCGAAGTAGGTGCCCGCGATCATCGGCTTTCTGCCAACGGTGTCGAAGAGCCGGCCGAGAAGGAGTGGTCCGAGGAAGTTGGCGATCGCGAAGAGGGCAAGGAAGTAGGGGATCGAGCCGGAGCCGATGTCGAAGAAGCCGTTCAGGATCGTGCCCAGGTCGAAGACGATCGCGTTGTACAGGAACGCCTGTCCGACGAAGAGCGCCAGACCGAGAACGGCGCGACGCGGGTACCGCCGAAGAGCCACGCCGGCGATCTCCCTGAACGGGATGACGTCGCGCTGCCGTACGGTGACCGCCTCGCCAGGTTCCGGCAGCTCACGGTCGGTCTCCTGGCGCACCTCGGCCTCGATCCGGTCGACGATGCGTTCAGCCTCGTCTTCATGCCCGTGGATGAACAGCCAGCGCGGACTTTCCGGCACATGGCGGCGTACCAGCATGATGCCCAGGCCCAGAACGCCGCCCAGGCCGAAGGCCAGCCGCCAGCCGAGGTCGGCTGCCAGCAGACTCTCGTTGAGAAGCAGCACGGCGACCAGGCTGCCGACCGCCGCACCGACCCAGTAGCTGCCGTTGATCGCCAGATCCACCTGCCCGCGGTTACGGGCCGGAATCAGCTCGTCGACGGCCGAGTTGATCGCGGCATACTCTCCGCCGATGCCCATACCGGTGATGAAACGGGCGAGGTAGAGGTACCAGGCGTCGTGAGCGAACGCGGTCGCGACGGTGGCGAGGACGTAGATGCCGAGCGTGAGCATGAACAGCTTCTTGCGCCCGTAGCGGTCGGTGAGCCTCCCGAACAGGAGAGCGCCCGCACATGCGCCTGCCACGTAGATGGCGGCGGCAGTGCCTATGTCGGAGCTGGTCAGGTCGATGCCGCTGCCCGGCTCGGTCATACGGGCGGCGACCGCCCCGACGATCGTCACTTCGAGTCCGTCCAGAATCCAGACGGTTCCCAGCCCGATGACGATCCGCCAATGGAATCGGGACCACGGTAGCCGGTCAAGCCGGGCGGGGACCTTGGTCGTGACGACACCGAGCTCGGCAGTGGTGGTCATGCCATGCCTCCTCGTTCAGGGCCATGGGCTGTTGCCTGTGGAGGGACAGAACAGGCCGGAATGGTCCGGTCCCCATAGGGTGGTCTTCTGTGCTGCGCTGCCGCCTGCTGGGACACCGTTTTCGCTTTCTCCATGAGGGCGACACGATGCTCTGGCACTGCGCGCGTGGGTGCGGAGCGGAGGGAAGCAAGCGATATCCGACGGCCCAGGACGCCGAGCGTTACGCACGGGCATTCGACCGCGAGGACCAGGCGGACCTGGGCCGGCGAGCACCGCTGGGTCTGCTCCCCCTTCGGCTGCTGCGCGCCTGGCGTCTGCGGCGCCGAAAGGAAGCCGGTGGGGAGCCGCGTACCAAGTCTCCGCCGCCGTGAGGGGTTGTGACACGGGACGTCGTTCATGAGTCACCCCGGATGTCGAGCCTCGCCGGCCCGGCCGCGGTGCCGGATGGGTGCCCGGAACCGCGGCGTTCGCGTCTCAGCCGCTGCTCCCGGTGCTTTCACTCGTCTCGCTGATCTCGACGTGCCGGGGCTTTGCGACCTCGGCCTTGGGGACGGTGATGGTGAGCACTCCGTCCGACATCCGCGCATTGATCTTTTCGGTGTCGACCTCTCCGGGCAGCCGCAGCCGGTACTCGAAGGCTCCGGTGCGGCGGGTGCTCCGGCGCAGAACGCCTTTACGTTCCTTCTCCTTGATCTCTCCGGTGACCACCAGCTCCTGGCCGTTCGCTTCGACGTTGATGTCCTTGCTCTTGACGCCGGGGAGTTCGATCTCGACGTGGAAGGCGTCGTCGGACTCCGTGACATCCGCCAGGGGTGTCCACGCGACTGCCGGCGCCGCGCCTCCCACCGTGGATTCGATCAGCCCGCTCATCTCGCTGAGCAGTTGGTCGAACTCCGTCAGCGGATTGCGTGCCCAGCCAAGGGGCCTGTCCTGCATGGCACCACTGCGGTGGCGCCGGACGGGCGTGGCCATTCCCATCGCCTCCTTCTCCTTCTCGTGATCTCGTCGCCCGCTGGGTGTCATGCGAGCCAAGCGGACTCCTTCGGACGGGTGTGCGGGGAGCTGTCGGTGCCGCCGGGCGCGGCCGTGTGCTCCAGGTAGCGGTGCACGAAGTGGATGCTCATCGCGCCTTCTCCAACCGCGGAGGCCACGCGCTTCACCGAGCCGCTGCGGACGTCGCCGGCGGCGAAGACGCCAGGCAGGCTGGTCTCCAAGGTCAGGCAGTCGCGGCCCTGGCTCCGCCACAGTTCGGGAACGGAGCACGCCTGCGCCTCCGCGCCGGTGAGCACGAAGCCGCGTGCGTCGAGGGCGAGCGCGCCGGACAGCCAATCGGTGTGAGGGTCTGCGCCGGTGAAGACGAACAGGGCCCGCACCGCGAGGCGGCGGTGCTCGCCCGTACGGTGGTCGACCACGGTGACCGCCTCCAGCGCCTTGTCGCCGAGTGCCTCGGTCATCTCGGTGTGCAGCAGCACGCGCACCCGCGGGTGGCGCTCGATCTGATCGATCAGGTAGCGGGACATGTGCGCCTCGATGCTCGGCCCACGGACGAGCAGATACACCTGCGGTGCGTACCCGGCCAGGAAGAGCACGGCCTGCCCCGCGGAGTTGCCGCCGCCGACCACCGCCACCGGGTCGGTACGGCACTGCTGGGCCTCGTAGACGGTCGCCGAGTAGTGGACGCTCGCGCCCTCCAACGGCTCGATGCCGGGCACATGGAGGCGGCGGTAGCGGGCGCCGGTGGCCAGGACGACGGTACGGGCGGTGATCTCGCTGCCGTCGGCGAACCCAACGGCGTAGTGGCCGTCCCGCCGTTCGAGCCGGGCCGCCTCCGCCGGGACGCTGATCCGGGCGCCGAACTTGCCCGCCTGGAGCACAGCGCGCTCGGTGAGTTCGGCGCCGGAGATGCCGGAGGGGAAGCCGAAGCAGTTGTCGATACGGGACGACGTCCCGGCCTGGCCGCCGGCGGCCATCGCCTCGACCACGGTCGTGCCGAGGCCCTCCGAGGCGGCGTTCACCGCGGCGGCGAGACCGGCCGGACCGGAGCCGACGATGAGGAGATCGCCGCGGCCGTTGCCCGACGGCAGGGGCGGCAGACCGATGAACCGGGCCAGTTCGGCGTTGCTCGGATTGCGCAACAGGGTTGTGTCCCGCCAGATCACCAGCGGCGTCTGCTCCGGACCGACCGCGAAGCGGCGCAGCAGCGCCTCGGCCTCCTCGTCCGTCTCCAGATCGATCCAGCGGTGCGGCAGCCGGTTGCGGGCGGCGAACTCGCGCAGCCGCCGGGTGTCGGGCGAGTAGCGCGAGCCGATGATGCGGAAACCGGCGCCCTGCCCGACGAGCAGGGCACGGCGGCCCAGGCAGGCGCGCAGCACCACATCACCAAGGATGGAGTCCCGGGTCACCAGGTCACGCAGCTGATCCATGGACAGGGCGAGGATCTCGCCGGGGTCCCTGACCACGGCGGTGTAGAAGGCCACCTGTCCGTTCAGGAGGCCGAGTTCGCCGATGAAGCGGCCAGGGCCGTGCACACGCAGCAGGCGTTCGCCGGGTGTGCCGTAGCCCTCGACGATGGCGACCGAGCCACTGAGGACGACGTAGAACGTCTCGCACCGCTCCCCCTCCCGGATCAGCACGTCACCGGCGTCAGCCGCGCGCCGCCGGCCATGCTGCGCCAGGCGGGCCATCTGGTCGTCCGACAGGCGGGGATAGGCGCCGTAGATGTCGGGGGTCTCGAAGGGGACGCTCTCCTCCGCCTCGTCCGGCACAGGCGCAGCGCCCGGCCGCGTCTCGTCGCCGGGCATCACACGAGCGCCTCGTGGACGAAGCACCACCGCCAGTCCTCGCCGGGCTCCAGCGACGCCACGATCGGATGGCCGTCGGCGGCGGCGTGACGGCGGGCGTGCCGGTTCGGCGAGGAGTCGCAGCAGCCGACGTGGCCGCAGGTCAGGCAGAGCCTGAGGTGGACCCAGGGGGAACGCGTGGCCAGGCATTCCTCGCATCCCGGGGCGCGCGGGGTGACGGGGCGTACGAGGGCGAGGTGGGGGTCGGTTCGTACGGTCATGGCCGATCATCCTTTCCCGGCCGGTTCGCGGCCCGCGATCGACTGCTCCACCCACCGCCGCAGGGCAGGGGCAGGTGCGGCACCCGACTGTCGGGCGATGGTCTGTCCTTTGTCGAGGACCAGCAGCGTCGGTACGGCCTGGACCTCGAACCGCCGCGCCAGGCGCGGGTTCTTGTCGATGTCGACCTTGACCAGCTTGATCTTTCCCGCGAGATCGGCGGCGACCTTCTCCAGCGCGGGGCTCACCATGCGGCAGGGGCCGCACCAGGTGGCCCACAGGTCGACGACGACGGGCACGGTGGCCTGCTCGACGACCTCGGTGAAGTCGTCGTCGCCCGCGTCGGCCATCCACGGCAGAGGCTGCTTGCAGTTGCCGCACCTGGGGCGGCCCTCGGCGGCCACGGGTACCCGGTTGGTGCGCCCGCAGTGCGGGCAGGTGGCGTTGGTGGCGTGCACGGTACTCATGCCGCCCTCGCTCCCTTCACGTCCTCGGGCTGGTCGTAGGTGACCACCAGCTCGCCGTGCTCGGCGTCGACGCGGACCGTCGCGCCGTCCTGGACGTCGCCGCGCAGCAGGGCGCGCCCGACCAGTGTCTCGACCTCGTGGGAGATGTAACGCCGCAGCGGCCGGGCCCCGTACACCGGGTCATAGCCCTGGTGGGCGATCAACTCCCGGGCTGCGTCCGTGAGTTCGACGGTGATGCGGCGTTCTGCGACCCGCTGCCGCAGCTCGTCGAACTGCAGCTCCACGATCCGCTCGATCTGGGACTCGCCGAGCGGCTTGAACAGCACGATGTCGTCGACGCGGTTGAGGAACTCCGGGCGGAAGTGCCCGCGCAGCTCACCCATCACCAGGGCGCGGGCGTCCGGCTTGATCTCACCCTCGGCGGTGGCGCCGTCGAGGAGGTACTCGGAGCCGATGTTGGACGTCATGATGACCACGGTGTTGCGGAAGTCGACCGTGCGGCCCTGAGCATCGGTGATGCGGCCGTCGTCGAGGATCTGCAGCAGGGTGTTGAAGACATCGGTGTGCGCCTTCTCGATCTCGTCGAACAGCACGACCGAGTACGGCTTGCGGCGTACGGCCTCGGTGAGCTGGCCGCCCTCCTCGTAGCCGACGTATCCGGGCGGGGCCCCCATGAGCCGGCTGACGGTGTGCCGCTCCTGGTACTCGCTCATGTCGAGGCGGACCATGTTCTCCTCGGAGTCGAACAGGGTCCGGGCGAGGGTCTTGGCCAGCTCGGTCTTCCCGACGCCGGTGGGGCCGAGGAAGATGAACGAGCCGATGGGGCGGCGAGGGTCGCGGATGCCGGAGCGGGCGCGGATGATGGCGTCGGCGACGAGCTTGACGGCCTCGTCCTGGCCGATGACGCGCTCGCGCAGGATCTCGTCGAGGCGCAGCAGTTTCTCGCGTTCGCCCTCCTGGAGGCGGGCGACGGGGATGCCGGTCCAGGCGGCGACGATGTCGGCGATCTCCTCCTCGGTGACGACCTCGCGCAGCAGCCGGTTCTGCCCTTGCTTGGCGGCCAGTTGCTCCTCCTCTGCGGCAAGTCGGCGCTCCAGGTCCTGGAGTCGGCCGTAGCGGAGTTCGGCGGCGCGGTTGAGGTCGTAGGCGCGTTCGGCCTCCTCCGCCTCGTGGCGGACCTGCTCCAGTTCCTGGCGCAGTTCCTGCACGCGGCGGATCGCCTGCCGTTCGGCCTCCCACTGGGCGTGTTTGGCGTCGGCCTCGCCGCGCAGGTCGGCAAGTTCCCTGCGCAGCTCCTCCAGGCGGGTTTTGCTGGCGGGGTCGGTCTCCTTGGACAGGGCGGCTTCCTCGATCTCCAAGCGGGTGACGCGGCGGGTGATCTCGTCGAGTTCGGCGGGCATCGAGTCGATCTCGGTACGCAGCCGGGCGCACGCCTCGTCGACGAGGTCGATGGCCTTGTCGGGCAGGAACCGGTCGGTGATGTAGCGGTGGCTGAGGGTGGCCGCGGAGACCAGCGCGGTGTCCTGGATCTTCACGCCGTGGAAGACCTCGAGGCGTTCGCGCAGTCCGCGCAGGATGGAGATGGTGTCCTCCACGCTCGGCTCGTCGACCAGGACCTGTTGGAAGCGGCGTTCGAGGGCGGCGTCCTTCTCGATGTGCTTGCGGTACTCGTCCAGGGTGGTCGCGCCGATCATGTGCAGTTCGCCGCGGGCGAGCATCGGCTTGAGCATATTGCCCGCGTCCATGGCCCCTTCGGCGGCGCCCGCTCCTACGACGGTGTGGAGTTCGTCGACGAAGAGCAGGATGCGCCCCTGGGCGGCCTTGACCTCGCTGAGCACGGCCTTGAGGCGTTCCTCGAACTCCCCGCGGTACTTGGCGCCGGCGACCAGGGAGCCCATGTCGAGGGCGAACACCGTCTTGTCGCGCAGGCCCTCGGGGACGTCGCCGCGAACGATGCGCTGGGCCAGGCCCTCGACGATGGCGGTCTTGCCGACGCCGGGGTCGCCGATGAGGACGGGGTTGTTCTTGGTCTTGCGGCTGAGGATCTGGGTGACGCGGCGGATCTCCGCGTCACGGCCGATGACCGGGTCCAGCCGCCCGGACCGAGCCTCGAGGACCAGGTCGCGGCCGTACTTCTCCAGAGCCTCGTAGGCCACTTCGGGGTTGGCGGAGGTGACGCGCTGGTTGCCGCGGACCTGGGTGAGCGCGCTCAGGAACGAGTCCCTGGTGATGCCGGCCTGTTTGAGCAGTCGCCCGGCGGCGGTCGAAGAGCTCTCCTCAGCCAGGGCGAGCAGGAGGTGCTCCACGGACACGTACTCGTCCTTGAGGCGTTTGGCCTCCCGTTCGGCGGCGTCGAGCAGGCGGCCGAGGCGCTGGGTGACGAAGACCTGGCCGGGTGCCGCGCCGGGGCCGGTGACCTTCGGGCGGCGGGAGAGTTCCTCGCGCACGGCCGCGCGCAGTTCCTTCGGCTCGGTGCCGGCCTGTTGCAGCAACCGCGGGATCAGACCGTCCTCCTGATCGAGAAGTGCGAGCAGCAGGTGTTCCCCGTCGACCTCGGTGTGCCCCATGCCGACGGCCGCTGTCTGGGCCTCCTGGAGGGCTTCCTGGGACTTCTGGGTGAGACGGTTCATGTCCATGGGGGTGTTTCACTCCTCGTGCCGCGGCCGCGCAGGGCGGCTTCGAGCAGGCTGATGCGGTCGAGCAGGTCGAGCACCAGGCCGATGGATGCGTAGTTGAGGCAGAGTCCGGTGCGCAGCCGCTGGATGCGGGCGAGAACCGCCGGGGCCGTGGGGTCGAACACCAGGTGCCCCGCGGCGTCGCGTTCGGCGTCGACCAGGCCGAGGGCGACGAACCGGCGGATCAGATCGGGGTGGAGGCCCGAGCGACGGGCCACGGTGTCGAGGGAGAGCCTGGGGGCGGGCACGAGCGCGTACCGGACAGCCGTCGAGGCGGTGATGTCGGCGCCCGTTCGTACCGGACGGGCGCCCCCGCCGGCCCGGCCGACGCCTGCCGCTCCCGCGGGTCGGTCGTTCATGGCGTCCTCCTGGGGTCGAACGAGGAAGTGGCGGCGAGCTCCTCGAACAGTTCGCGCTCCCGGTCGCCGAGGGTGGGCGGCACCACGATGCGGAGTTCGGCGTACAGGTCGCCGTTCGCGCCGCGCGGGTTCGGCATGCCCTCGCCACGCAGCCGCAGCCGCCGGCCGCTGGACGAACCCGCGGGCACGGTGACCTTGGCCGTGCCGCCGCCGGGGGTGGGCACCGGCACGGTCGCACCCAGGGCCGCCTCCCAGGGGGCGACAGGGACCTGGATGTGCACGTCGCGGCCGTCCAGCCGGAACCGGGGGTGGGGCTGGATACGCACCCGCAGGTACAGGTCGCCCGCGGCGGCGTCACCGCTGCCCCGGCCGCCCTCGCCCGCCAGCCGGATGCGCTGCCCGTCGGTGACGCCCGGCGGCACGTCGACCTCGTACCGCCGCGGCTGCCCGGTGGGACCGGCGAGCGTGACGGTGCGACGGCCGCCCCTGTACGCCTCCTCGACGGTGAGCGGCAGCTCGGCCTCCTGGTCGGCTCCCGGTACACCGCCTCGGGCGGCGCCTGCTCCGAACATGGAGCCGAGCAGGTCCTCGATGTCGACACCCTCCGCTGCGAAGTCGTCGCCGAAGCCGGTGGTGTACCGGACACGAGGGCCGCCCGCGCCCGCGGTCCTCCGACCGCGGAAGCCGCCGCCCGCTCCGGCCGCGACCCGTTCGTCGAAGTCCTCGGGGATCTTGCGGAAGTCCTCGCCGAAGCGGTCGTAACGAGCCCGGGTCTTCGGGTCCGACAGGACGCTGTACGCCTCGTTGAGGTCCTTGAAGCGTTCCTCCGCCCCCGGGTCCTTGTTGACGTCGGGGTGGTACTTGCGGGCGAGCTTGCGATATGCCTGCTGGATCTCGTCCTGACTCGCGCTCCGCGACACGCCCAGCACCTCGTAGAAGTCCCGTGCCATGACTGGTCACTCCCGCTTCGCGACAGTCACCGCGGCGGGCCTGAGCTGCCGTTCGCCGTCCCCGTAGCCCGGGCGCAGCACCTCGACGACCGTGCCCGGTGGGGCGTTGGGGTCCTGGACCACGCCGACCACCTCGTGCCGGGCCGGGTCGAAGGCGACGCCGGTCTCCGCATGCCGCGGGTAGCCGAGCAGTTCGAGGACGTTCACCGCCTGGTCGCGTACGGCCCGGATGCCCTCCACGATCGCGCCGGGGTCGGCTCCGGCATGGGTCAGGGCGAGTTCGAGGTTGTCCAGGACGGGCAGGAAGGCGGCGGCCGTACGGGACCGCTCGACCGTACGCTCCCGCTCCAGTTCCCTGGCGTGACGCTTGCGAAGGTTGTCGAGGTCGGCGAGCGCGCGCCGCCAGCGGTCCTCCAGTTCCTGGAGCTCAGCCGTGTACTCGTCCTCGGACGGTGCGGGGCCGCTGGCCGCGTCGGGGCCGGGTTCCTCGTCCGTGGCAGGCCCCGGCCCGGTCGGCGGGCCCGAGAGCGGAAGATCCCCGCGGGGAGGGCGTACGGCACCCTCCGGAGCCGGGTCAGCCCGGTCCGGCACGGCCGGGTCGGGTTCCCTGGGGTCGATCGGCATGGCGTGCCTCAGTCCTTGTCGAACTCGGCGTCGATGACATCGTCGCCACCGCCACCACCACTCGTGGGACCACCGGTGGCGGTGTCCTGGCCGGGACCGCCCGTGGCGGCGCCGCCCTGATGCGCCACCAGCCCTGCCAGCACCTGCTGGAGTTCGGAGGTCAGGGGCCGCACCCGCTCCACGCCTGCCTCCTCCTTGACCGCCGCCCGGGCATCCGACACCAGCATCTCGGCGCGTGCCTTCTCGTGCGCGGGTGCGGCGTCGCCCAGTTCGGCGAGGCGCTTCTCGACCTGGTACGCGATGGCGTCGAGTTCGTTGCGGGCGTCGACGGCCTCGCGGAGTGCATGGTCCTGGCCCTGGTTGCGCTCGGCCTCCTGGACCATGCGTTCGACCTCACTGCGGTCCAGGTTGGAGCTCTCGCTGATGGTGATGCCCTGTTCCTTGCCGGTGTCCCGGTCGCGGGCCTTGACGTTGAGGATGCCGTTGGCGTCGATGTCGAAGGTGACCTCGACCTGCGGTTCGCCCCGCGGCGCCGGCCGGATGTCGGTGAGCTGGAACCGGCCCAGCACCCGGTTGTCGGCGGCCCGCTCGCGCTCGCCCTGGAGGACCACCACATCGACGGCCGGCTGGTTGTCCTCGGCGGTGGAGAAGGTCTCGCTGCGGCGCACCGGGATGGTGGTGTTCCGCTCGATGATCTTCGTCATCACTCCGCCGCGCGTCTCCACGCCCAGCGACAAGGGTGTGACGTCGAGCAGCAGGACGTCCTTGACCTCGCCCTTGAGCACCCCGGCCTGGATCGCGGCGCCCAGGGCCACGACCTCGTCGGGGTTGACGCTCATGTTGGGTTCCTTGCCGCCGGTCAGTCGGCGGACCAGAGCCTGCACCGCCGGGATACGTGTGGAACCGCCTACGAGGATGACCTCGTCGATGTCGCTCTCGCCGACCTTGGCGTCGGCCATCGCCTGCTGCACCGGTCCCAGGCACCGCTCCACCAGGTCGCCGGTGATCTGCTCGAACGTGGACCGCATGATCGAGTCGGTGAGGTGCTTGGGGCCCGAGGCATCGGCGGTGATGAACGGCAGGCTGACCTGCGTCTGCGTCACCGAACTCAGCTCGGTCTTGGCCTTCTCCGCCGCCTCGAACAATCGTTGCAGCGCCTGCGGGTCCTTGCGCAGGTCGATGCCGTTCTCCTTCTGGAAGTCGTCCGCGAGGTAATCCACCAGACGCCGGTCGAAGTCGTCGCCGCCCAGGTGGCTGTCGCCGGCGGTGGAGCGCACCTCCACCACGCCGTCGCCGACGTCGAGGATGCTCACGTCGAAGGTGCCGCCGCCCAGGTCGAAGACGAGGACGGTCTCGTGCTCCTTCTTGTCCATGCCGTACGCGAGGGCGGCCGCCGTCGGCTCGTTGATGATCCGCAGCACCTCCAGTCCCGCGATCCGTCCGGCGTCCTTGGTAGCGGTGCGCTGGGCGTCATTGAAGTAGGCGGGCACCGTGATGACCGCCTCCGTGACCCGCTCCCCCAGCTGCTTGGAGGCGTCGTCGGCGAGTTTGCGCAGCACCTGTGCGCTGATCTCCTCAGGCGCGTACAGCTTGTCGCGCACCTTGAAGCGAGCCGCCCCGCCGTCGCCCTCGACGACGTCGTACGCCACCGCCCTGGCCTCGTCGGAGATCTCGTCGAAGTGCCGGCCGATGAACCGCTTGGCCGAGTAGATGGTGCCCTTGGGGTTGAGGATCGCCTGGCGCCGGGCCAGCTGGCCCACCAGACGTTCCCCGGTGTCGGTGAAGGCCACCACGGACGGTGTCGTGCGGTTGCCCTCGCTGTTGGGCACGACGGACGGCTCGCCGCCTTCCCACACGGCGATCACCGAGTTGGTGGTGCCCAGGTCGATACCCACTGCCTTGGCCATGAGGAACTCCTCCCGGTGCGGCGGCATGCGCCGGCACTGCGGATCCGATCGTTCAGGTATGGGGAGGACGTCCGCCGGCGCCGGTGGTCTGCAGCCCGCCGAGCAGCCGTACGGCCTCGTCGGCGACCGCTTCGTCCACGACGACGTCGTACCGGCTGGGCTCCATCGAGCGGACGGAGGCGAAGTCCCGGCGGCCGCCCTGCAGGGCGTACAGCAGCAGTCCGAACAGCGCGCCCACGATCGCTCCGAAAATCAGGCCGTAGAGGGCGACGAGTAGGGCCGAGACGAGGGGGTCCACCCAGTCGACCAGGCCGAAGAGCCAGCCGATCAGCGCACCGGGCAGGGCCCCGCTCGCCGCTCCGTGCAGGGCGGCCCTGCCGTAGTCCATACGGCCGATGACCTGCTCGACGAGGCGGACGTCCTGGCCGATGATGGCCACCCTCTGCACGGGAAACCCCTGGTCCGAGAGGTGGTCGACGGCGCGTTCGGCTTCCTGGTACGTCTCGTACGTGGCAACGGGCCTGCGAGGCTGCTCGGTCATCGCCCAGTCCTTCCTGCCGGTGCGCACGGTGGCCCCCGGCACGCCCCAGACTCGCGAACCGAGCAGCTCTACGCCTGCACCCGGCAGGTCAAAGAACAACGGAGCCCGTCGCCCCGCGAGCACGAGACGAGGACTCCGAACGTCTCGGGTAAGTTGGTCGGAGGGGCGTACAGGAAGGGTCGCTGTCACCTCGCGGCAGGCTCGGGGGAAGGGAAAAATCCCATCGCCGGCTGCTGGGTCCGGAGCGTGTACCGCCAGCTCGGGGAGAACGGAGTGATCCCATGGCCGGCAGCCGGGCGCACAACCTGCACCGCCGCCGCTCCGACCGGGAGGGCAGCCTTCCGCGGGGCAGCGCCGGGCGGCACCCCACGGCCGCGCGAAGAGGGCCCCGCCCACGCGTTCCCACCCCAGCCGACCATGCCCTCCACGAACTGATGGTGCTCTCCCGCGCCCTGTTCGACACCCGGGACGAAGGCGAGATCCTGCGCCTGGCCATGGACCACATAGCCGCCGCAGGGCCATACAGCGCCGAGGCCGGATACCTCAGGGTGGATGGCGACCTGGTCCCCAGCCCGAGGGACGGGCAAAACCATGCCTTGGTCGTGGACCGGAGGGTGCGGGAGCTGGCCGGGCAAGACGGCTCTGTGACCGTACCCGGCCGGCCCTGTGGCCAGGCCCTGGGGCTGCGCGGTCTTGAGGGACTCCACGGCTACCTTGTGGTGACGTCCCGCTCCCGGCCCACCGAGGCCGAGCGATCCCTGCTCGCCACGCTCGTCCGGCACACCGCTGCTGCTCTGTCAGTCGCCTTCGCACACCGCCGCCAACGCGAGGACGCGCTGGAGCTGTACCGGCTGAGGGAGGAACGGACAGCCCTCCAGCGGCAGCTGATCTCCGTCATGGCTGAGCTGGGGTTCCAGCGGGCCGTTCACGCGCTCATGGCCGACGTCGCTGCCTCGGTCGGCGGCGAGGAAGCCATCACCCGCGCACTGCACGGGCTCACTGGACTCCCCGCGCTGGTCGAGGACCGCTTCGGTCGGCTGAGGTCCTGGACCGGCCCCAGCCGCCCCGACCCCTATCCGGAACCGGACCCCGTGCGCCAGGACGAAATGCTGCACGCCGTCGCCCGGGAGGTCGGGCCGGTGCGGATAAAGGACCGGCTGATCACCCTGGTCCGCCCGCACGGCGAGATCCTGGGCGTGCTGGGCCTGGTCGATGCCCGGGGCGAGGCCGACGAGCACACCGTGCTCGCGCTGGAACACGCCGCCACGTCGCTCGCCCTGGAGCTGGCGCACCTGCGTAGTCTGGCCGAAGTGGAGCTGAGGCTGCACCGCGAGCTGGTCGACGACCTCCTGGCAGGGACGGACGAGGCGAGCGCCTACGCCCGGTCCGAGGCAGTCGGACACGACCTGCACCGCAGCCACTACGTCGTCGTGGTGCAGTGGTCGAACCGGACGGCGGACGATTCCTTCGCGCAGACCGTGGGCCGGGCGGCCTCTGCCGTGGGCATCCGCTCGCTGCTGACCCGACGTTCCGACCACGTGGTCCTGGTCGCCGACGCCAGGCCGCACGCCCGCGCGCTGTACGAGGGGCTCGCCCGGGAGACCGGGACACGGTCCGGGACGATCGGCGTGAGCGCCCCTTGCGACTCCCTGGACGGCATCCCCCACTGCTACCAGGAGGCGCAGCGCGCCCTGGAAGTGCGCCGTCACTCCCGCGAGCGCTACGGCACGACGTTCTTCGACGAGCTTGGCCTCTACCGCATCCTGGGACCTGGCAACGATTACCGGGAGCTAGAGACGTTCGTCCACGAGTGGCTCGGGCAGCTGATCGACTACGACTCCCGGCACCACGCGACCATGGTGGAGACCCTGTCCCGGTACTTCGACTGCGGCGGCAACTACGACGAGACCGCCGAATCCCTCGCGATCCACCGCAGCACGCTGCGCTATCGGCTACAGCGCATCCGCGACATCAGCGGCAACGACCTCGCGAACGTCGAGGACCGGCTGAACCTCCAGGTGGCGACCCGAGTGTGGAAGATCGTGCTGGGCGGACCCGACTGAATCCCTGCTAGAACTGTTGTGTGAGTGGTGCCAGCGGCAGTTGGTCGGGCTGCCCTGTTACAGCGATGGTCTCTCAAAGTTGCCACCACGACAGAGCTGGGAACGCGGGAGCGACCTTGACGCGTTGCGTGGCTTGGGGAAGTTCGATCCGCGCCACGCGCCGGCAGGCGGCGAAGGCCGTGACGCTGACACTGACTCTCGCCGACCGCAGCCAGATTCACCGGAGCCGTCAGTTGCCCGGCGGTGCGTCCGCGCACACCGAGGATCTGCGCGATGCGGCGTATGAAGTGGAGTAGGGACGGGTTCCCGGTGGTCGCTTGAGTCGGTGGCTGTGCATTTCAGCAGGCAGGAGATACTTGTTCGAGCCCTCCATCGTCCGTGTGGGATTTCCGCCACCACCGACAACCGAACGCTCGACGAGCGGCTCAAGGCCGCCCGCTCCAACCTCCGCTTCCAGGACCGCCGCGTCGCCGACCTCGAGGCCCGCATCGCCGATCCGGGAACAGCGACCTGATCCTGTCCAGCCGAGGCCCGTGGATGTCAGTGCTGCGGGCCATACTCGTGCTGCGGCGCCGCCCGGGCGCCGCAGCACGAGGGGAGCGACATGGCTGAGGTGCTGGTCATCCACCATGGACACGGGCTGACCGCCGGCGTTCGCGAGTTCGCCGAGCAGTTGCGACGGGCCGGACACACCGTCCACGCCCCAGACCTATACGAGGGGCAGGTATTCGACAGCCTCGAGGAGGGCGCCGGCTACGCCGAGAACGCCGGGTTCGACACGATCACCGCGCGCGGAACCGCCGCCGCCGAGGGGCTGCCTCCGGAGCTCGTCTATGTTGGCTTCTCGCTCGGCGTCCTGCCAGCACAGAAGCTGGCCCAGACCCGCCCCGGCGCAAAGGGCGCACTGCTGCTCGAGGCATGCGTCCCGATCTCGGAGTTCGGCGGCGCCTGGCCCCAGGACGTCCCGGTCCAGATCCACGGCATGGACACAGATCCCTTCTTCGCCGGGGAGGGCGATGTGGACGCCGCCCGCGCGCTCGTCGAGACGGCGACGGATGCCGAGCTGTTCCTTTACCCGGGCGACAGCCACCTGTTCACCGACAGCAGCCTGCCGTCCTACGACGAACAGGCCGCAAAGCAGGTCAACCATCGGGTGCTCGGCTTCCTCGACCGCATCAAGTAGGGGCATCAACAACCTGCTCCTGTCCGGCTGACGACCTCGCGGCCCGTTCACCGTTCCGGTGGACGGGCCGTCCCACGAGACCACCCGGACGAGCTACAGCAACGATCCCAACTCGCCGTCACGGACATGTAGTCTATGAATCGTCGCAGCTCAGAGCCGGTATCCGAGCTCCTGCGGTCGGTAAACTCGACGAAGCCCGCCACAGCGCCGACCCTGTCCATCTCATGCGCCTGTTTGCCATCTCCGACTCCACCGCCATGAAATATGTGCACGCGGCGCATCCCGAGAAGACCGGACGCGTTCACCCCTGACTCAGAAGCTGGCCCACACACCGGCCGGAGGAATGGCCAGTAGCCCCGCACTGGATCCGAGCGGTCTATTGGTCGCCAGCGAAGTGGTCGGACAAGCTCACCGACGCGGACCAGCGGGCCCTGGCCCGGCGTCGAGACCGGTGCGTACGGACTGCTGAAGCCGCTGGCCCGCAACCGGGTCAACCTGAACAAGGTGATTGCCCACTGGCCGGACATGCTGCGGGTCGCTGGCTCCCTGGTCACCAGTCGCGCGGGCCGCCCGCCACGGGGGACTGCGTGAGCAGGTCGTCGCCCTCAAGTCGGCGTCGCGGTGGGCTGCGCGGATGTGTTCGATCATCTCGGTGCAGTCGGGCGAGGCGGTCCCACGCCTCCATCAGTTCCTCGAACCCGATGTCGTCGGCGCCGCCGACCATCAGCCGGGCGCCTGGATCCATCAGGGCCTTGTGGAAAATGTTGGCCACCGACCGAAGGAGGGCGGCAGGGAGATGTCGGCTTCGGCCGCGCCCTCGCGCAGGGTCCCGTCGAAGTTCCTTCTGGGGCCGCGCCGGTTGCGCAGGGCCTGATCGGGGGACGCCGGGCGCCAAGTCGCCTGTCGCGCTCGACCGCCACATAGGGGGGCGTTACAACGGGACCTCGGGCGAAAGAGCCGTCGCGCCTGCGCACCCCCCGACCGGATTGAGACCGTGACAGATTTCCTGCCTGCCGCTGCGGCGCACGCGGTGCGGATCGTGCTGGTCGCCGACCCCGGAGTGGCGTCGGAGATCGCCCAGGAACTGGCCGACAAGCTGCCGCAGCAGCTGAGACGGCGGGTCCGCGCGGACGTCGACTGGCGGGTGACGGCGCGCACGGCACCCCTGGTCGCGGACGAGCAACTGGACGTCTCCTCCGCGGCCGACGTCGTACGCCCATTCCTCCCCGAGGGCGACTGGGAGGCCGGAGTCTTCCTCACCGATCTGCCTCGACGAGCCGGCCTGAGCCCGGTCAGCGTCGAGGTGAGCCCGGCGGACCACATCGCGCTGGTGTCCCTGCCTGCGCTCGGCTCCTGGCGGATGCGACAGCGCGCCCGGCATGTCGTCGCGGATGTCGTCGCCATGCTCACCCGGGAACGTGCCGATCTCGCTCCGTCCCCGGAGGAAGCCAGCCGGCTCGAAGCTTCGGGGGCCGGCGAGGGTGGCCTGGAACGCTTCATCGTGCCCGGCCTGCGCGGCCATCTGAGTCTCGTCACCGGTATGGTGCGGGCCAACCGGCCCTGGCGGCTCTTCGCCACCCTCTCCCGCGCACTGGCCGGTGTCTTCGCCACCGCCGCCTTCGGCCTGATCAATACCTCGACCTGGACCATCTCCTCGGGCATGGACGTGGGGCGCCTGATCGGGGCCTCTGTTGCGTCCCTCCTCGCCCTCACGGCATGGATCATCATCGATCACGAGCTCTGGGAACGCCCTCACGATTCGCTCTCCCGCTCCTTCTCCCGCCTCTACAACACAGTCACCTGCGTGACGATCACCTTCGGTGTGCTCTCCCTGTACGTGGTCCTGTTCCTCGCCCTCTTCGGCGTCTCCAAGCTCATCCTGACCCCGTCGGTCTTCGGCACGGTTATCGGGCAAGACGCAACGGTCCACGACTACGCCGTGCTCGCCTGGTTCGTCAGCTCCATGGGCATGGTCGGGGGTGCGTTCGGATCCGGACTCGAAGACGACGGCACCGTCCGCAACGCGGCGTACGGCGAGCGTCAGCGCCAGCGGTGGCAGAAGCTGCGAGAGGAGAAGAAGGCGCGGGAAGAGCTGGAGAGGCGAGACGTAGAGCGCCCCTGAGCCGAGCCCTGACCATCTCCCAGGTGACTGCTGCTGATATCGCCGCTGGCGGCCCCCGGTCGAACGCGCCATCGCCTGGCTCTTCGCCAACGGCAACCGCAGGGTCCCGCACCACGGCGTCATCGCCAACAACGTCTGGCTCCACCACTGCGCCGCCGCCCTCAACCTCCGCCGACTGATCACCCTGGGACTCACCCGGACCCGCAGCACCTGGCACCTCGCCCAGGCCACCACATAGCGAAAAGGAGCCGCCCGGCCTGCGGCCGGACAGCCCCTTAACAAGATTTTCAGCAGTCTTCCTAGCCCAGTCAGAACGTGTGCTACGGAGGTTTGACGGATGGCAGTGCCACGGCAGCCTGCCGGGCTTCCAGGTGCCATGGCCGCGACGGCTCACTGACCGGGCGGCTGCCATTCGATCATCAGAATCGTGGCGTCGTCGGTGAGTTCGTTGTGCCGATGACCGAGGATCGCGTGGATGAGCAGGCGGAGCACTTCCGGGGCGTTCTGCCCGGCGGCGGTCGACCGAATGATGTAGTCGGTGAAACGCTCCAGGCCGAATTGCTCCCCGCCCTCGTCGCGCGACTCCACGACGCCGTCCGTGTAGAGCAGTATCCGGTCACCGGGTTCGAGGCTTGTCTCGTGCACCTGCCGGGGTCCGCCGGTCAGGCTGGCGGGCAGGCCCAGCGGAGGTTCGGAAGCCCGCTCCAGGGCCTTGTCAAGCAGGCGCTGGCCGCGGATGAGCAATGGCGCCGGGTGACCGCAGTTGGACCATTGCGGCACGCCAGTCGGCATGTGCAGCTGGGTGCTCGCGTTCGAGCAGCTGGGCCGGCGCCTGGGAGGCTGTCATCGGCGCCGTGACGGGCACACTCGCCCGTCCGACCAGCCTGCTCCTGGGCCGCTTCGACGACATTGGCCGGCTCCGGTACACCGGCCGCACTGTTCCTCTGTCCGCTCAGGCAGCTCAGGACGTGGCGGGACTGCTGTCGTCGGCCGACTCGGGGCATCCGTGGCAAGGACGAACGTTCACCGCTGGCTGGGGAACCCGCGAGACCCTCGACGTCACTTTGGTCGATCCCCCACTGGTCGCGGAGATTAGTGCGGACATCTCCTTGGATGCTGCGGGACGCTGGCGCCATCCTGTGCGGTTCGGCCGCGTCCGCGCGGACCTCACCCCTGCGAACACGCCCCTGTTCGGTGCCGACAACGAGCCGAGCATTGGCTGACCAGGGCAGACGCGCGCACGTCGGTCCGCTTCCGACGCTTCACCGGCGTCCAGCCGACTCTTCTTCGTGTGGTCAGACCCGCGGCCGAGACCGGCTGAGCCAAGGGGGGCGTGCGACCTGCGGCGAACGACGCGCGGACGGCGCCGACCGCTCGTCGGGTCCGCCGCATCGCCGCAGGTCGGCGACACCCGACAAAGCCCTACCAGGCGGTGTCTTCAAATGATCTTGAGTGGTGGATCATGGTCGGGTTCGCGGGTCGTCAGCAGCAGCCGCCTTCCGCCGCGCCGGCGACGGCTTCGAGACGGCAGAAGCAGGACGCGTTGATCGGTACGTCCGCCATGGCGGAAGCGAGCTTCAGTTGCTGGGCCACGATCTGCGCTTCCGCGCTCTTGCCCAGGCGCAGGAGACACTCGTGGAATCCGTGCAGTGCCCATACGTTGCCGGGGTGTTGCGAAGGACGCGGCAGCGTGTCGTCGAGGCCCAGGTCGGCCCGGTAGGCGGCCTCCGCCTCTTCCACACGTCCCTGTTCGAGAAGCAGGGCGCCGTACGCGTGCCGTGTGGGCTGCATCCATCCCCACGGCTCGTCGTAGGGAAGGTTGTCGTCGAGTGTGATCGACCGCTCCAGTGCGGCGAAGGCGGCGTCGTGGTTCCCCTTGCGGTACGCCAGTTCGCCGTCGAGCATCTCCGACGCGATCGCGAGGATGTCGACGCAGGTGTTGTTGAACAGCATGCGTGACTCGGGTACGCGCGAGACGGCCTGACGGAACAGTTCGCGTTCGGTCTCCGCCTCGGGAATCCGGCCGGTCGCCGAGAAGGCGACGCCGCGGGCGTAGTGGAGCATCGCCGTGGTCGCGCAGTACAGCTCCGGGTCGGCGGGCAGCGGCAGTTCCAGGATGTCGGTCCAGCGGCCGAAGCGGATGAGCACGTGTACCCGCATGGCGAGGAAACCCTCCAGCCAGTCGGCCATGGGCGGACTCTGCACCCTCAGCAGTTCCTCGGGGATGGAGGCTTCGAGCTGTGCGGCGGTCTCCAGGGCGGTCGCCGACTGACCGAGGAACATCGCACCGTAGATCTTGAAGTGGTAGTTGTGCGATCGGTACAGGGTGTAGAAGTTCATCGCGCCGGCCCGCGCGTAGTACTTCTCGTCGGCGGCGATCGCGGTGGTGTTGTCCGACACCACACGCCGGTAGTCCCCGCAGAGCACCTCCAGGTGTGTGGGCATGTGCTGCAGGTGCCCGGCATCCGGCACGAGGCCGCGGAGCTGGTCCGCGACGGGCAGGGCGGCCTCGGGGGTCGGGGACATCTCCATGAGGTGGATGTACATGTGCAGAAGGCCGGGGTGCGTCTTCCCGGGCCCGGTGCCGATCGCCCGATCGAGGACCGCCTTGGCCTCCAGCGTGCGGGAGCCTTCCGCCGGCAGCCCGGTCCGCAGGTCCCACAGCTGCCATGGCGTGAGGTTCATCTGCGCGTCGGCATGGAGTGTGGCGACATCGAGGTCGTCGGGAGCGAGTTCGTACACGGCGCGCATCCTGTCGGCGTAGGGCTTGTTCCACACCGAGCAGTCCTCGACCGCTTCCGCCTGCGGATACCGGTACCGCAACGCCTGGATCAGGGCCTGCTCGACGGGAGTGGCGCCGGCCGCCTTCTCGTGGGCGCGTTCGACGGCCGCGTGGGTGCGTTCGACGGTTCGGGCCAGGTCCTCGCCGTCGAAGAACTCCCAGGGCTTGTTGTAGTTCGGACCGAGGGCGTAGGCGATGCCCCAGTAGGCCATCGCGCAGTCCGGATCCGCCGCGGCGGCGGCTTCGAAGCAGGAGACGGCCTCATCGTGGTGGAAGCCGTACGACCAGAGCAGCCCGCGGTCGAACCACATCTGGGCGGACGGGGAGAACGTCGTCACGGGGCGGGTGTGGGTGCCGAGGTCGTAGTAGTCCATCCGTCTCTCCTGAAGGTACGGTCCGGTCAGCCAGGTGGCGCGTACGAGCCGTTCGGCCCGGCCGGACATGTGGACGCGCCGCGACCGGCACGCGCTGTCCCAACGTGGTGAGGGTCTCCGGGGACACCTGTGGCCGAGGGTAGAACCGATCTCGCCCGGCCGGGAAACGCACGCGTGCGTGCGGGTTCCGCGGGTATGTGCCGCCGGGCGGTCCGGCGTCAGCCCGCCTGCTCAGGTAGGTGGCACCCAGGGTGGCGATCCCCGTCAGTCGATGCCCGCCCGCGCGCCCCGGCCGAGGGACGTGAGGTCAGGGCTCATTCGTCTGTGTGGCTGATGGGTATCTGATAGGTCGCTGGGGTGTTTGGCTCGTTAGTCCGTACGTGATCCATCGAGCTGAGAAGGCTGAAGTACCAGCCTCCTCAAGGGTGGCCTGGGTGGTTGTTGACGGGGACTTCCGGCTTCATCGTGCAGCGACTGCGTTCTTGGACCAGGTTCGTGGTCTGGGCCGGTCGGTGAACACTGAGCGGAACTACGCAAGCCGGGTGGCTCTGTACCTGACCTGGTGTGACGAGCGTGGTCTGCGGTGGTCGGAGCCGGGTTTCGAGAACCTGCTGAGGTTTCGGGACTGGCTGGTCAGCGTCCCTTTGCCGTCGCGGGGCCGCAAGAACCGGTCGGTGATCCGCTTCCGGCAGGACGGCAGTGCCAACGCGGTTCTGGGGACGATGACGCAGTTCCTGCTGTTCGGTGTCGGGCCAGGCTGGGTCTCCGAGCAGGTCGCCCTGTCCTTGGCCAAGCCGAAGTTTCTGCGGTTTTGGCCGGACGGGGCCGCAGGTGAGGGCGGTGGCGCCAGGGTCGTCACGGAACGGACCTTGAGGTTCGCCACGACCGACCCGGGCATCGAGTACCTCACACCGGACCAAGTCGAGTTGATGATCCGGATGGCTCGGAATGCCCGTGACCGCTTCCTGATCGTGCTGATGAGGGCCACCGGCATGCGGATCGGCGAGACGCTGGGCATGCGCCGGGCCGATGTCCATCTCCTGGCCGACTCGCGTGATCTGGGCTGTCACGTCAATGGCCCCCACGTACATGTTCACCGGCGGCGCGACAACGCCAACAACGCGCTGGCGAAGTCCCGGAAGCCCCGCACCGTCCCGGTGACCGCGGACGTCGCCGGCTACTACCGGGACTACCAGTGGGAACGCGAGGCCATCCCGGATCCCGTCGCCAAAGCTGCCCAAGGCCGCCGGGCAAGCCCCGCCAGCCTCCACACCGACTTGGCCATGGCCCTCGAGGAGATCAAAGAACTCCGCGTGGAACGCGATCAGCTCCGAGCCGCTATGCGGCAGCACCTCGGACATCAGCTCGACCAGATCAGCAACCGGAAACTGACCGAGCGGATCACCGAACTCACAGAAGCCAACAGGAAACTCGAACGCGAGCTGGCCCAGCTCCGGCCACTCGCCGATCAGATCCAGGAACTCCAGCAGGACCTGGCTACGGCCCGCACGAGCTTGCGGCAGATGATCCGGGACGGCAATCAGCACAAACCAACCTGAAGGCAGACCGCTTGGCTCTGTCCATGAGAAGGGACAGCGGTCCGGGAGGTGTCTGGCCGTCGGCGCCGACGCGGAATGTTCACGGGTTCGGGCAGCACCGGGCCTTCCTCGCGGGCCGAGTGTGGCGGGGTCTCAGCGCCAGTCGTCGATCACGTAGGCGTCGGGGTGGCTGTAGCCGGGTTCGTTGGGCCTGTGCATGGTCACGCCCTGCAACCAGGTGCGGAACCCGCGGTCGACCATTCGCCGGTAGGCATCCGGGCGGCCCAGGTTCATCCCGGCGTCCAGTTGACCCAGTCCGCGCTCGGCGGCCAGCTGCTCGCACGCGGTGAGCAGTCGTTCGAACCGGTTGGCGGCCTCCGGGCCAGGGCGTACGGCGCCGAACTTGACGAAGCACACGTCCTCTCCGGCCTCCGACCCGGCTCCGCAGTGGCAGACGGCCAGGCCATCGAGCTCGGAGCCGGCGCCCTGGAGCAGGATGGTGTCACCGAGCCCCTGCGCGTGCGTGGCCACGATCTCGCGTTCCAGGCTCAGGCCCTCGTACACGGCCCCGGTCAGTGCGCGACAGAGGCTCAGGGCGTCGGGCTGCTCGGCGGCGGGCAGCTTGCCGTACAGCACTCGGCGGGGGACCGCGGCACTGCCTGCGACCTGCTTCCTCATGATGGCTGTGAGGAATCGGGGCCAGAAACCGTACCGGCGGTAGAGCTCAAGGTGCTTCGGACTGTGCGAGAAGGTGAACAGGCCCAGGTGGCGGTTCTCCCAGGTGTCGAAGCAGTCCATGACCGGCTCCATGAGGCGCCTGCCGACGCCCTGGTCCCACAGGTCCGGACGCACGGTCAGCGGGCCGAAGTACCCGACGCTGCCCCAGTTGGCGGCGAAGTTCGATCCGGCGACTTCCCCCTCGACCGTCGCTGCGAAGGCCGCCTGTGGATCGGCCGCCCAGCGGGTGCGGACGTAGTCGGCGGTCCCGAAGAACGTCTTCGGCTCGGGAGCCCCGAGGAACGTCCCGAAGGCGACCCTGAAGATCTCGTCGGCCCGATCCAGGTCCGCCTCACCCAGCGGGCGGACCGACAACGGGCCCGTGCCACTCTTGCGCTCCCCTGCCGGTGGGGCCATCGCTCTCTCCTTCCCGACCCCCTGTTTCATCGCACCACGGGCGTGCGCCGCAGGCGAGGCGAAAGGTCCACCTATACCCAGGGACCGAGGACCCGGCCGGTCTGCCTTGCCTGTCCGCCGGGAACTGCAGCAGTCACCAGGCCGAATACCGACCGGTTGAACAACGGCTACTACGGGTACCGAGGCCCAGAAAGGCCACCCCCTGCCCGGGACGGGGAGTCAGTCGACGGGTGCTGTCCGTTCTCGTGAACATCGACCTCGGCCCCGGGCGGGCGCCTCCCAGAGTGCTGAACAATCGCCGTCGTGATCCGTGAACAAAACCAACCGCTCTCGGTTGACCGTCTGCGTTGACGAGACTGACCTCACGTCCCTCAGCCAGCCACATCGCTCTGACCTGGGCAGATAGGCGCGAGATCTAGATAAGGATGGTGACCAGACCGAAGCTGATCGCGCCGGACCAGACGGGGCGGGGCATGACGAACCTCCGTAACAGCCCCGAGACCGCCAGCATAGAACGGGCTGGTGTGGGAGGCATGCGGAGGCAGGCAGGCGCCGGCCCTCACATGTGAAGGCCCGGGAGGGACGGCTGGCCCCTGCCCTAGTCGCTGCCCGCGTTCTCGGCAGGCTGCGCAGCCCTGGGTCTGCTCCCCACGCTCTTCACTCGGGTGGAGGCTTAACAAGTGTCGCTGGCCGACGCTTGACACATGCCCGACACGGCCAGCACCGCTGAACATCTCCAGAAGTCTCCCGCGCAGGTCAAAGGGGGTGTGAGGCTTGATCGGCGCAATCTCTTCGGAAGAACTCGATGGCGGACGGCCGCATGGTGCCCCTCACCGACGAGGACCTCGCGCATCTTCCTCTCCCGACGAAGCGCACTATCGACGTGCTTGGCTTCGTCCCGGGCCAGGACGTCGGCCCGATCAGTTACAGCCGGCCGTACTACGTCGGGCCCGGCGGACCGGAGGCCGACCGGTCGTATGTCCTGCTCGTCGAGGCGCTCGCCCGGAGCGGAATCTTCGTGGAGGAGACGGCGGGAGCGTTGTAGTGCTCGACGACGGATCCCCGCATGATTTCCTGGATTACTGGCGGGAGGGGGTTATTCCGGTCGTGCACTATTCCCCTCCGGCCAGTAGTCCTCGATGGGCCTCGGCGGCTTGTCAGGAGACCGTCGTCGGGGTATCTCGCAGGGTGACGTTGGCGTGGCTCTCCTGGAAGCTCTGGTCTGAAACGAGCGTCAGCCGGGCCGTGGACCGGAACTCTGGCAGGGTGGCGGAACCGCAGGAGCCCGCGACGGTCGAGCTGCGCACGCCCCTGGTGCGGCACATCGTGGGCGAGCAGTCGGCGATCGAGCTGCACTCCCCGTTCACGCCCGCGATCATGCAGGCCGTCAGCACACCGGAACTCGCGATCGCGCTCGCTCGCAACGGCGGTCTGAGCTTCTTGTTGTCGCCCGGTCTGTGGGTGCATAAGGAACAGGTGCACCGCGACTGCCTGTCGCTGCAGCACCGTGCGGTTCTCCCTTGCTGGTTCGACGGCTCCTGGCACGGTGGACCCGGCGAGAGAAGCAGGCGGGCAGTGATGAGCTTTCGAGTGGTGATGCCTTCGACACGATGTCGCCGTCCGGCCCGTGGCCGAGATGACCGTGGTTGCCCGGGTGCGTGCTGCGGGAGACCATGCGGCAGGAACCGCTGGACACGATCTCCCGCAGCCCGTGGTCAGTCGGTGCGATGCTCGTCGGCCGGGGCGAGGGGCAACGGGCTGTGCCCCCCGGCCTGCCGCTTCACGCGCTCTCAGCCGCGAACACACACCGGACGTGCTGTCAGGGGCAGTTGACCATCGAGTCTCCGGTGTCGCGGTTGCAGGAGTCGAAGGCGAGACCGCCGTCGAGGCTGTCGTTGGCGTTGACGCCGTCGGTGGCGTTGAGGGTGTCGTTGCCCTCGTCGCCGCTCAGGGTGTCGTTGCCGCTTCCTCCGGCCAGGGTGTCGTTGCCACTGTTCCCGTTGAGGGTGTCGTTGCCCTCGTTGCCGTTGAGGGTGTCGTTTCCGGCGTTGCCGTTGATGGTGTCGTTCCCTCCCAGCCCGGAGATGGTGTCGTTCCCAGGACCACCGTTGATGGTGTCGTTGCCCGGAGTCGCTGCCGTGAGGCCGAAGACCCCGGTCGGGTCGTCGCCGACAAGCTGATCCGCGCGGGGGCCGCCGTTGAATTGGTCCTTGCCGCCGCCCCCGTAGAGAGTGGCGGGAACATCCAGATTCGGGGAGACCGTGATGTCGTCATCGGCGTCCTGGCCGTTGACCTGCACGGACGTGGGGAGCGGGCACGCTGCGATGCTCTCCGACCGTGTCTCGCAGGGGGCGACGGCGCGCACCTCGTCCGCGTTGTCCGACACGAGGACGACGCTGCCCTGGCGGCGGATGGTGATGTCATTGGCCACGCCCTGATCCGCCGTGACGAGCAGGGTGCCGCCGGCCATCTCGACCACCGTGGCGCCCGCGAGGTGCCGGGCCTCGGCGGTGAGCGGGGCCGCCGAGGCAGAGGTGCCGGTCAACGCAGCGCAGAGGAGCGCTCCGGCCGACAGGATCACGTAGATACGTCGCACTGTCATGGTTGTGCGTCTCCTTCGTCGTGTTGCTGTCGCACTGCGGGTCTGTCTCCGCGCCGTTCGCGCTCGCCGGTTCACGGGCACTCTGTGACACTGTCGCCCAGGTCGGCCGTGCAGTTGTCGGCCTCCGTGCCCCCCTGGACGTAGTCGTTGCCGCTGACCTCGTCGACGGCGTTGATGCTGTCCCGGCCCGCGCCCCCTTCCACGAAGTCGTTGCCGGTGCCGGCGACCACCTGGTCGCCGCCGTTGCCACCGCTCACCACATCGTTCCCGGCGCCTGCGTTGATGACGTCGGAGCTGGCCCGGCCCTCGATCGAGTCGTTGCCGGCGCCGCCGAAGATCCGGTCCGCGCCGCTGGCGCCGGTGAGCGTGTCGTTGCCGCCTCCACCGGAGAGGAAGTCGGAGCCTTCGTCGCCTTCCAGGGTGTCGTTGGCGCTGCCGCCCTGGAGGCTGTCGTCACCCGCACCACCGACGAGGGTTACCCCCAAACTCGCCAGGGAGGACGTGACGTTGTCGGCCTGGTCACCGGCGTTGACGACGAACTCGGTCAGGCTGCCGGCCCCCGGACAGACGGCCTCTGTGGCGCTGATCGCGGTGCACCCGCCGAAGGCCACGATGGTGTCACCGGTGTCCCTCACCCGGATCGTGTCGCCGACCTGCCACACGGAGATGGTGTTGCCCAGGCCCACAGCGGCGGTGACGGTGACCGACGTGCCGTTCTTGCTCACCAGCGTGCCGGCCATAGCGGAGCCGGGCGGCTGGGTATCGGGTGTCGCACTCGCCGGGCCGGTGAGGTACAGCGTGAAGCCGAACACCGTTGTCAGGAGCGCAACGGTGTGGTGAAGCGCCTTGTCCATGACCTGCCTCCTGGAAAGCGTGCGGGATCGTTACTCGGCTCGAAATGCTTTTCGTTGACCAGAGGTGACATAGAGCGCGGCGCCACCCGCATGCCTAAAACTGTGTTTGCGGCTTGGGTGCGTCGGACGGTTCGGCGGGCCCGCGAGTCGTTGCATCGTCACCTTGGTACGGGACAGCGGAATTCTGCCCGCGGAAACGGCCTCTTACAGTGTGGTCGCCTTTCCGGCATTCATAACGGCAGTACGGCAGTGCGTGGTGGCTCACAGCAGAGCTGGGCGCGCGTTGTCGGAAACGTTGCCACCCATCGGATGATGTCAGGCGCCCCTTCGGCTGCCGGGCCTGAGTATGCCGTGTGGAGAACTTGTGGAGGAGAGGGTTTAGCGCCATTGAAGGGATAACTCCGCGAGGGTGATTTTCCTTTTCTGACGTGCGACGCAGGCCGTGCCGGCAGCGAGAGTGCTGCGGAAACGACGCGTCGAGGGTGGCGGAAACACCACTCATGGCTTCCGGAGCGCAGGCATGAGCCGTTCCCCCGCATCACAGCTCATCCGCTCGGTGGTAGAGCTGTGACACGACGGTCCATCTTGCCTCGGCCTTCACGTGGTTGATGTGGTCGACCAAGATGCTGTCGAACAGCCGCATTTCGTAAAGTGGCGAGCGCCATGGTGCCCAGCGGGCGGCGCGTCATGCTCACCCGGTCAGTCTTCCAGCAGGTGAGGGTCCAGTCCGCCCAGGCCGCGGAGCTCGGCCTGGTCAGGGAGACGCAGATGCAGGGGCGTGGCCGACGGGGCGGCGTCCCTCGGCGGTCACGGCTGATCACCGTGCGGCGCCCCTCCCGAGCCTCTCCTGCGGCCTTCACGGTCAGCCGATCGGGCCCTGGCGCAACCGCGATCCGGGAAGCCATGGAACCCAGGCGTCGGCAGACGCCGGAGAAAGAGCGCGCCCCGTAGTGGTGGATTCCTGCCTCCGGGACGTTTGACAGTGCAGCCGGGTGGTGACCTGGCAGCGGCAGATCAGTCCGGTGCGCCGGAGTGGACGCTCGATACCCTCGTGACTGTCGCTCGAGGGATGGGGATCGAGGTAAGTCGGTCCCAAGTCCGGCGGATTCTGCTGGCCGAGGGAGTGCGGTGGCGTCGCACGAGGTCGTGGACCAGGTCGAAGGATGCGGACTTCGCGGGAAAAGGACGCGGATCATCGAGCTCTGCACCTGCCCGCCCGACGACGCGACGGTCCTGTGTGCCGACGAGCTCGGGCCGGTGATCCCCCGGACGTTCCCGCCGGCGCCGGGCTGGTCGCCGGACGGACACCGCATCAAGGACGCACACCGCATCAAAGCCGAACTCGACTACAGCCGCAGGCCGGAGAAGACCTGGGTCTACGGAGCCCTGCGCGTCCGCGACGGGCAGCAGGTCACCATGACCGCACCGTCACGGAACAGCGTCTTCTACCAGCAGTTCCTGCAGAAAGCCGAGGACGCCAACCCCATCGGTGACATCTACGTGATCACCGACAACCTGTCCTCGCACAACAGTGTCTCCACCCGGATCTGGCTGGAGGACCACCACCCCCGCATCCGGCACGTCTTCATCCCCGTCGGCACCTGCTGGCTCAACCTGCAGGAAGGCTGGTGGCGGACCTCCCGCAAGGCCGCCCTCGCCGGCCAGTCCTTCGCCGGCCCAGACGAGATCGACCAGGTCACACACCTGGTAACAACCCAGCTCAACGCTCGTGCCAGACCGTGGATCTGGGGCAGGCCAGCGCCACCCATCAGACGACTACGCCGCCGATATGTGTACTGCCTTTAAGGAATCCAGCACTAGGGCCTGTGTGAGGTTGTGATCAGTTGTTGGGTTCTGCCTCCTTCATGGGTGGAACCCGGTAGGAATTTGCCGTGACGCGCAAGCAACTC
>NZ_JBIAPT010000039.1:0-39357 GCF_042888425.1 Streptomyces sp. NPDC002889 | reverse complement strand
TCGGATATCCCCACCCACGGATGCATGCCGGGTCCAACGACCCCGTGCCCTCAACGTCACCTCGAACTACTTGCCCTGCTCAAGCAACGGCATTGACCCGGAACATCGAAGTGGAACAAGATCGAACACCGGATGTTCTGCCACATCACCGCGAACTGGCGTGGAAGGCACCTGACCAGCCACGAAGTCATCGTCGAGAGCATCGCCGCGACCACCACCAAGACCGGCCTGACCGTGCACGCCGAACTCGACACCACCCAGTACCCCACCGGCATCCAGGTCAGCGACGACGAGATCGCCGCCCTGCCCCTCACCAGGCACCGCTTCCACGGCGACTGGAACTACACCCTCCACCCCCAGCATCCGCTGGACGCGACAGCGACCAACATCACGTCAGACCAGGCCCCGGCGAGCAGACCGCATCGCCTCACACAGCGTTCGCTGCAGACCCCGAGCTGACCGGGATGACCCGCCAACAGCTCAGCGAACTCATCAACACCCTGACTCCCGCGCTGGAGGTTCAACGCGAGCAAGTGCTCCGCACACGTCGCGGTCACGAGCGACTGGTAGCCCCCGGTACAGGAGCCAAAGCCAAGCTCACCCCAGCCGACCGGATCCTGGCCACCGTGCTCCACCTGCATAAACTCGCCAACATGGACCTCCTCGGCCAACTCTTCGGCGTCACCGCCATGACCATCAGCCGCGCGAAACAGGAAGTCCGCCCACTCCTGGAAGCACACGGCCACCACATCAACACCTCAACCGCCCGCCTCCGCACACCAGCCGACGTCGTGACGTTCCTCGCTTCCGACCCCACCCAAACCAAGGTCAAAAAGACGAGTTAAAGATCTGCACGCCCTTAGTCTGCTTGTCTTGGCTCACTGAAGCTTGATCACGTCTCATCGAAGTTTGAGCGAGTACCCCTACGCACGTGAGCACGCGTACTCACGTGCAGGGGGCGGCTTGATCACAGACTTGGCGCATGAGACGAACTTCTGCCCTGACCAGCACGGTTGCCCGCTCCCCGCGCCGCCCATGGCACACGCTCGCGATAACAGCTCTTGCCGCTGTGGCGCTCGCCGCCTGCGGCACCGAGAAGACAAGTGCCGGTGGACTGCAAAGCAAGCCCGCTGACACCGCCGAGGCCCGGCCCAGCCTCACGGAGATACTGGACAAGGTCGAGGAGTCGTGCCCCCCGAGCGCCCCGCCAGAGGCGCCGCCGACCGGTCCGGCGAAGACACTGCCGCCCGGTGTGACACCGCCGAGCAACCCGATCGAGCCCATCGCCCCCACGGCGGGGCCGGAAGTGGAGTTGAATGCTCGCGACTGGTGCGCGAGCAACCTCCATGAGGAGCGCATCGCCCAGGCGCTCTGGGATCTGATGGATCCCACCCCCGCCAAGGTCAGGACGATCCTGAACGACCTCGGCTACGTAGACGAGCGCATCCACGACCTGAAGCAGTCGGGTGCGACCACACGGTTCTTCCTCGACCTGCGTGACAAGGGCGGACGGCTCTGCTTGGAGGGCTCGGCGGCCGGCGAGAAGACCGTCGTCGACAAATGTGTAGCCCCCGTGTCCGGCCCGTTCACGCCAGGAAAGCGGAATCAGTGACCATCAGCTTGGCGTGATCGGAGCCCGGCGTGCAGGCCGCGGGCCAGGCGAAGTGCTCGCCGTCGTGCCAGTCCAGGAGGTGGACCGGCCTGGCGGGCGGATCCGGCCTGGCGGGCCCGGAGCGCCGGTTCATGCGGCGCGGCCCCAAGCAGCGGTGCCGGGGCGGCCGGACCGGCGGTCGTTGATGGACGGCACCAGGGTGTGCTCCGGCGTCGCGAGGACCGCGCGGCCACCGTGCTTGCCGTCGTAGAGGGCGGCGTCGGCGGCACGCTGCCGGACGGGCAGGTCGCGGGTCCCATCACGTCCGGCGTGGTGGCGCCAACTGAGGCGGCAACGTCGACGGCTTGGCCGCCATCGAGGGCTACCGGGGCATGCAGCATCCCCACCAACTGCGCGAGGCGAACCTCACGGCGGCCGTGCGGCAGGTGTAGCACGATCGCGAACTCGTCTCCGCCGAGGCGGCCGATGGCCGCGCGGGGCCCGGCCCATGCGGTGAGCCGGGCGGCCGTGGCGGTCAGCACCACGTCTCCGACCGCGTGGCCAAGCGAGTCGTTGACCGCCTTGAAGTGGTCCAGGCCGGAAGCGCGCGGGTTCGCGGAATCCTGGACGCATCTGCGCAGGAACCCGCGCGTGAAGCCTCGAACTATCGCGTTTTGAGAGCGGGTTGGACCGGCTAGTAGGTCGGGGACTGGCGCGGTGGCTGATGCTCCGGTTCCAGTCCCCGCCGCTTCAGACCGGGCATGCTCCGCACACGGCTCTCCGGCATTGCACCGACTGGCCTGCGTCGCCGTCGCCCTGTGCACATGTCCTGTCAGGCGGTGGACCCCGAGCCGAGTGATCCACCCGCAGGTATTGCGAGTGACCCAGTTCCGGCCCGCTTGTCCGTGTTTTCGGCTGGTGAAGATCGCCAGCTGTTCGTGGAGGTAGCTGTCGACCACGCTGAACTTCCGCCCGGAGTTCCCGTTGCGGAAGTACACGGCCCAGCCCCGCAGCACTGGGTGAAGGTAGGCGACCACAGCGGACACGGGCCGCTCGGTCTTCGAGATCACGGTTGCCGCTCGGACCTTGTCCCACAGCACCCGGATCGCTCTGAGGGCCGGCGATGGCCGCCGACCCACGAGCATCGCATCCGTCCCCTACGATGCGAGCGCACATGTGATCACGGGAGGTAATTTCCCGATCAAGTGCGGGAAGAGTAGGGGATTATGGGACACAGAACGCACAGAGGTGTTCTGCGAAGATGTACGGCGGTCCTGTTCGGCATGCTCGGACTCCTGGCGAGCCTGCTGGTGGCGCCGACGGCGGCCCAAGCCGCCCCGACGCCGACCGCGGCACAGGCCGCCCCGACGCTCCCGGGCGGCAAGGCGAACTGGGTTGTCTCCGTCGGTGGCCTCGACATCCCGGGCAACAACAACTACCGGAACTGGGTGCGGCTGGGGTACTACACCTTCCAGGCGGGCGGCACGGTCACGACCGACTTCTGGACCTGGAACCAGCGGGATCAGCCGGTCCGCGTCCCCGCCGTCACCGACGCGAACTGCGGTGCTCCCGTTCCCACGTGCGACGTCCGGACCGTCAAGGGCTTCGGCAGCGGCCCCGGCCAGGGCTTCAAGGGGACGTACGCGCACGCGCCTGGGGGCCGTGTGGTCGTGACGTGGACCAAGGACAAGTCCGGGGCCGCCCTCGACAATCCGCTGACCGAGTCCTGGATCCTGGAGTCGGCGCAGCTGGCCGGCGGGGGCGTGGCCCGGATGCGCAGCTCGAACTACTACGCCGAGCAGTTCGATGCCACCGTCCCCGGGCCCATCGACCCGTTCTCCAACTACGGAGCCACTTTCGGGATTGCGTACGGCTCCAACGCCAGCACGTCGAGCCGTGTGCCCATGGAGCAGCTGCTCACCGACGATGAGTACAGCACGGAGAAGTACAAGGGTTCCTTCATCACCGCCAACGGCGGTGTGGTGCGCCGTGAGGGGACGGGCGGCGACTGGACGTTCAGTGGCGAGGGCGCCGGCGCCACCAACGCGGGGAAGCCGTGGCAGGCTTGCGCGGGCGACGCCCAGTGCATGGGCTATCTCCAGCCGGGCACCAGCTGCCAGCCGCAGGGCGGCAACAACTCCAAGAACCGGGTCCGTTACTTGGCCGAGATGGGCACCGGTCGGCAGAACACCGAGGAGTACTGGTGCGAATCGCTCCTCGGTCAAAGCGGCAAGACGTGCTACACGTACAACTCGCATCCCCGGCCCATGCTCCAGGTCATCGACGACGCCGGACGTTTCCAGGGCTGGGTGGGCGTGGAGGCCTTCACGCACGTGGAGACCAGAGATCCGCAGGATGCCACGGAAGAGTGGAGCGGCTACTACTGGGGCGTCTTCGACATGGTGTCGGAATCCCAGCTGCAGCCCGACCTCTCCGAGCCCGGCACGGTGCGGAAGTTCCAGCTGGCCCATGGCAACAGCGGCGTCGACAACGGCACGCTGAACTGGGGATCCCGCAGCGTCACCTTCGCGGGGACCAACCATGTCGTCAGCGGCTGCCGCAAGGTCGAGATCATCGCGATGACGCCGAACGGGCTCACGGATGTCGCAACGACGTCCAAGCTATGCGCTGGAACGGGAGACAGACCCTTCTCCGGCACGGTGACCATCGACGTGCCCGGCGGCCCCAACCGCGTCCAAGTCGCCTATCTGGCGTCGGACGACGGATCGGAGCCCACGACGCCGAAGTACACCATGCTCTGCAGCCGCAACGGTTGTGCCTACACCAGCTACCAGGAGCCCACCCCGAACTTCCGGGTCGCCCACGGCCAGAGTTACGCGGTCGGCGAGCTGAACTGGTCGGAGCGCAGCGCGGTCTTCTCGGGCAACAACCATGTTGCCAGCGGCTGCCGGTACGTCGAAGTGATCGCCTCGGCTCCGAACGGGACCAGCGACCGGCGCACCTCCAGCCCGCTGTGCGTCGGCATGGAGGCCGACAACACCCGGCCGTTCAATGGCACCGTCGCCATCGACCTGCCGGGCGGTCCGAGCAATGTGCAGGTGACGTACTGGGTGTCCGAGGACGGCGGTCTCACCTACTCGACCAAGGAGACGGCGACCTGCACCCGGGTGCGGTGCTACACCACCGAGGACCGTGACCCGATCACCGAGTTCCGGGTCGCCTACGGCAACAGCGTCGCCACCGGCAGGGTGACCTGGCTCGAACGGTCCGTCAGCTTCTCGGGCAACAACCATGTCGCCACGGGCTGCCGCTACGTCGGACTCGCTGCCATCGCGTCCGGGGTCGACCGGCGCGCCTATTCCAGTCCGCTGTGCGTCGGAATGGAGGCGGACAACACCCGGCCTTTCGCCGGCACGATCGACCTCTCGGACGTGGAGGGCGGCGCCGGGTACGTCGACATCACCTACCTGGAGCCGGTCACCGGTGGGGACCCCCGGGTCCTGGACACGGCGAGGTGCACGCGCGACGGCTGCGCCTAGGAGCGTGTCTCAGTAACGGGCAATTGGCCGGGCGGTCGTGATCGGCGTGATCGATTGCGGTCGCCCGGCGGTGTGTGGGGCGGCGGCCCTGGGGTCTCAGCCTGCCAGGGGCAGGGGTCCTTGGCTGGAATGTCCGTTCTCGCCGCGCAGGAGGAGTGGGCGGCCGTTGTGGCAGGTCATGATCTGGCCGAAGACAGGTTCGACGATGGCCTTGCGGCGGCTGTAGGCGGCCTTGCCGGGTTTGGTCCGCAGCTTGCGGGCCATGCGTTCCTTCAGGGTGGCGTCCTTGGGGATGCGTCCGCGGGGTGCGGGTGGGACCTATTCGTCGTGCTTGAGTCGGCCGGTGGCCATGAACGTGTCGGTGCCGCAAGACAGTTGATCGCGGGCCACGAAGTCCTTCACTCGGCCCTCGTGGCTCACCGGCCGGTCACAGCCTGAACAGCACTCCGCGCCAGGTCCATCCCGCTTCGAGGACCGCATTCCGCAGGGGATCTTTCATATCCCTCGTGTCGAAGCGGAACGTCTCGACCTTGTGCCGGCGGCCGTCCGACCCCCGCTCGTACTCCCACTGCCGGTACACCGCCGGCCCTTGCCCACGGGAGTACTGCCCACGGGAATACTCGGGCGACGACTCCCACCGCTCGTCGAGGGCACGCACCTCACCCTTCGCCGGGACCAGGCGTATCCGGGTCTTGAGGGTCACGCCCAGACTCTGGAGCCGGCACTCCGCCACCAGGTCGGCACGTTCCTTCGGGGTGCCATTACGCACGACGAACGGCACCTCCGGCCCGTTGAGCGCGAGCAGCGCAGCCCGGACCTCCACGGCGGGCAGCGGTGTGACACCGCTGTCGGGATACCTGGTGCCGACCATTTTGTCCCAGAGTCGGCCCATCGTCAGATCCCCGCCCCGGTGTCCGGGCGAACCGAGCGCACGAACTCCTGGAAGTCACCCAGGACGCTGTCGTGCTGGGCCGCGGTGGCGGTCAGAGCCAGCCGGATCACCGCGCGCTTGTGCGGATCCTCGACGTCCGACATGGACAGGTACACCTGGGACCGGACGAGGTCGAGGCGCACGTCCCCCACGAAGCCCGAAAAGGTCAACCGCTGTGTCAGGGCGGGCGCGTCCGCGGAGCCGGCCTCGCGCCGGTGGGCCACCACCACCGACGCGGCGACCTCGCGCAGGCGCTCCACCGACTCGTCGGCGATCCCGGCCGGCGTCACCGCATCCGGCAGGTAGTCGCCGTCGATGGTGATGTTGGGGGCGAACCCGGCTTCCGGCTGCGGAAGCACCGCTGCGAAGGCCACACCCGGGGCGTCGACCCCGTCCGGAGCAGCCGGGAGCCAGCCCTCCGGCAGGCGAAATTCGATCGGCACCGGCAGTGTCGCGGGCATCTCGGGCCTCCTTTCACGGGAATGATGCATCAGAACCAGCTGGTGACGGCGTCCTTGACGGAGCCGGCGGCGTCGCCGACCGTGTCCGCAGTGTCGCCCACGAGGTCGGCCACGTCACCGGCTGCCTTGGCCACCTTGTCCGGATCGACGGTGATCTCCAATCCCACTGCCCCACCGAGGGCGGGGGAGCCGCCTGCCTTGCCGCCGAGCTTCCACACGCCGGTCTCCTCGTCCTTCTTGTAGCCCCACCAGGCCTCCGCACCAGGACCGGCCCACGCCTCGCCCGTCACGCCGACGCCGATCCCGGCAACCTCCGCACCCCCGGCGACGCTGCCCTTCGCCCCGGCGAACCCCTTCGCTCCGACGGTGACCTCCTCCTTGGTCACCTTGGCGCTGAGCTGACCCTCGGCACCGGCGAATCCCTCAGTCCGCCCGTAGCCAGTGACATGCCCGTATTCGGCCCGGCCCTCCGCCTACCCCCGCGGACGCCTCGGCCTTGGCGATGAAGCCCTTGTCGGTGACACCGATGTTCCCGGTGGCCCTGGCTCCCCCCTAGACGTCGGTAATCCCGGAGAGCGTCAGCCGCCCCTTGGTCAGCGATCCTTCCGCGGTCGCGTGGAAGAGGTCGGCGTACGTCTTTGCCGTGGCCACGCGTGTCCGCCAGGACACGCGGCCGGAGCGTGGCCGCTCCTCGGCGGCTGCGGACGAGCGCGGCGGGGGTGTTCACAGCTGCGACCGGACCGGCCGAGGTGTCCCCTCGCGGGGCAAAGGCACTGGCGGCGGGGGTGTTCCCAGACGCGGCGGGACGTGCCGAGGCGCCGGTGGACCACCGCGTCGAGGGCGGCAGGCAGCAGTTCGGCGAGGCGCTCGTCGGAGACGGCGGCCGCCTCCAGCCAGACGGCTGCCAACGTCCACGACAGTGAGGACCTGAAGCCCATGGTCGCGGGTCACCTGCTCGCGGGTCACCATACGAGCCGTCGTGGCACTCCAGGCAGCTTCTCCGAACTACTGAATTAGGGTCGGCGCCCTTGGCCGTCGTTCTCCAGACGTCCTGATGTCTCATGAGACATCAGGCGCCGACGCATCGGTCACCCCGCCGCCGCGATGTCGCCAGGGGTGAGTTCATCCCGAATACGCAGGTAGCGCACTGGGTGCCGCGGTCTACCGGTGTGCCAGCGCGTACCTCGGCGACGAGGTTCGGCTGGACGGTGACGTACCGGAGCTTGTTCCCAGAGCCCCATCCAGCGCTGATCTGCATTCCCGTCCATGGATGCTCGGGCCCGCCGGAGGTCAGCGCGGCCCCCAGCTCGCGCCGGCGCCGCGCGGCGGGGCCCGGACGGGTGCGGCGAGGGCGAGCGGCACGGGGAACTCCACCCGCCAAGGGTGACCCGGCACCGTGAATTAATTGGGGAGGCGCAATGCTCAAGCGCGCACGCTGCGAATCGTCGAGGAAGCATTGAAAAGCGGGGACGGCACGCTGCGGCTGATCGTCTTCATAGGGGCGGCCACCTGCGCCGCACTCACCCTCGGCGGTGGCGCCTGGCTCGCGGGTCTGCTGTAGCAGTGCTGAGGCACGATCCGGATTTTTCGGAGTTCGGCGGTCTGAGGATGTCGAGAACGTGCCACCGGCTCCGTCCCAGGGACATCAGCGGCCACCACCGGCCGCACGAGGAAGAAGGAGAAACCAGCATGGCGATTCAGCGGATGGACAACGTCGGCATCGTCGTCGAGGACATGGATGCCGCCATCGCGTTCTTCGTGGAACTCGGTATGGAGCTGGAGGGCAGGGCGGAGATCGAAGGCCTCTTCGCCGACCAGTGCACCGGACTCGAGGGCGTCCGCTGTGACATCGCGATGGTCCGGACCCCGGACGGTCACAGCCGGCTCGAGCTGGCGAAGTACCGCAGCCCCGCGGTGATCAGCGCCGGGCCGCGCAACCGGCCGCACAACATTCTGGGCACGCACCGCGTCATGTTCGCCGTCGACGACATCGAGGACACCGTTGCCCGCCTGCGCCCTCACGGCGCCGAACTCGTCGGCAAGATCGCCCGGTTCGAGGACAGCTATCTGCTCTGCTACATCCGCGGCCCGGAGGGCATCATCGTCGGACTGGCCGAGCAACTGCGCTGAGAAGGAGAAACCGAACCATGCAGCCGAACGAGATCATCGAGGTTCTGAACCGCCCGATCAGCCCGCCTGGCCTACGTCGCCAAGGACGGAACCCCGCAACGTACCGATCGCCTTCACCTGGAACGGGTCGCACATCGTCATGTGTACGACGAAGAACGCGCCCAAACTCCCGTGGCCACCCTCGCGCACAGGCTCCTGAAACGACGGCACCAGTAGGTGAGACACATCTGAGTGTCTGGAGAACCATCGAATTTGAGCGCGATTCCTTTGATGGGACGATCGCTTCGATATCGCGGGCAGCAGGCTGGGTGGCGGGTTACGAGGCGTCGACGTAGGCGAGGTGCGTGCCGCAGATGGTGCAGCGGAAGAGCATGGCGGTGGCCCCCTCACCGAGGTGGGTCAGGAACTGCTCAAGTTTGGCTGCATCGCGCCAGCCATCCATGCGCAGGTCGTGCCTGAGCTGGTCGAGGACCTCGGGGTGGATTGCCAGTTCGCGGTAGCCGACCTCGCTGATGAAGGCGGCCGCGTCGTGGCAGTGGACGAGCCAGTGCGGATCCTGCGAGGCATGGAAGCCGGGCGTGCGACGGGTGACCTCGTGCAGGGTCTCTTCGCTGACACCTTCAAGTCCGTAGGAGTCGGTGAACTCGCCGGCGAACCGTTCAGCGGCACTGCCGTCTGCGATGCACCAGGGGCAGAAGCGTCCGCTGACCTCTTGGGCGGTGTAGAAGGTCGCGGTGTAGATCCACCCCCTGTTGCGGTTGCAGCACCGCATGTTTCGGTGCTCTCGCGGATGGACCCGCTGGCGAGCGGATCGGGGTGGTAGCGGAAGGCGGGCATGTCGGTGCTCACTGGTGCAGTCAGATAACTGCCCTCCCGCGACGATCCGGGGCGGCCGACGTGCGTGGTGGCCTGGCGGCGGTCCGGAGTTCTCTGGAGACCGCTGGTTCTGCGGCCGCTGTTTCCTCGTCGGAGGACTCAGGACTGCTGTCGGTAGGCGACGTAGTGGAACCAGTCCCTCCTTGAGTAGCCGGTCCACCGCGCGGCGTTGCTCACGCTTGTGCCTATGAGATCGGCGAGGATGGACGCGGGAGGATCCGATGCCAGGGCGAGGCGTGCGCTGCTCGTCGCAGCCGTGACCTCGGCCTCCGCACGTCGCTGCCCCTGCCGGGCACAGCGCGCGACGGGAAGGTCAGTCCCGGAACGGGCTTGTGGGGGTGGTCGTCGGCGGGCGCGGCCGGGACCGGGACGTGGGTCTCGGGTCGGGCGGTGGCCTCGGCGGGGCGCGCGGGACGGGCGATGGGGCGGCGCAGGGTCAGGCCGTGCATCGCGAACGCGCTGAGCGGTCCAGGCGAGTCCGTGGCGACGGGGCGGCTGGTGTGCGGGTGGTCTACTGGTGAAGAGGAAGTGTTCCAACCCTGCGCTATTCGGCGCGCATGGTTGATGCTGGGATCGATGGGCGGCGTGCAAGGCTGCGGGTGTTCTCGCTAACTGACGTGCGTCGAGCAGGACCGTCCGTGCACACTCAACGCATGGGTGCTGACATCGCCGTATCGCTTCAGGCGAAGGCTCTGCTGCATGTCGCGGCTTCACGCGGAGGAGAGCCGCTCGCTCGGGACCTACGGGTGACGATGCACTTCCATCCCGATCGTCCCGCGGGGGACCGTCTGATCCTGGCTCAGATGGCGGAAGACGGTGTTTACCGGTCACAGTTCGCGACAGGCACGAGCAACGGTGGTCTGACCGCTCATCCTGGCGGAGACCGGTGGCGTTGGGAGAGCCGTATCTTCGGCGGCGCGTACGACGACGCCTCAGCTGACCAGCGCCCCGTGTACGGTGCGTTGAACTACCGCCGCGATCCGATCGGTGGGGCACCGCGGTTTGGCTCCTCGTATTTCAGACTCAACACCGAGACCCTCAGACGCGCCACGTTCTGCTACCCCGACAGTTCCACCGAGCCTTCCGACTTCGGCGTAGCCGACCGCTGCTCGCTCATCGAGCTTGCTGAGGCGGACACGTTGGATGCTTTGGACGGTCACATCGAGGCACAGATTCACGGACCGGTCAGGTTCGACTGTGACGTAGAGGCGCTGGTGTTGGATCCCAGCTATTGCGGCACAGAGGTCGAATCCGCAGCTCACCGTCTCCCGTGCCCGGTCGAATGGCATCCAGGTTTTCGGCTCAGCGTGGCTGACCTGCGACGTCACTCAAGCTACCGCGGACAGGAGTACGTTGACCTGGGTGCTGAGATCGCCGTTAATGGCTGGCTTGATCCCAAGATCATCGGGGATGCCGCCCGCACGGGCCGATACGGCCTTCAGGCCCTCAAGAAGGTCTGGCACTGCCTGGCCCGCTTCGGAGAACGCACCACCTGCTGACCAGCAACACCATTTCGGGGCCGTCCCGGACCGGTTGGCTGCCGAGGGATCACCTGATAAGGCGTCATTCGGTAGCTCGGAGGGCCGCGAGGTAGCCGGCCCAGCTGTCCTGGGCGAGCGCCGCCCACTGGTTCGCGGTGTTCCTGTGGACGCCGAAGAGGTCGCTGATGATGATCGGCGGTAGTTCCCCGGCCATACCACCTCCTACCAGGTCAAACGGCGTTGCCGTCACCGTGCGCAATGTTGCCTCCGATGCAATTCAGCGCGTTCGTCCAGATCATCCATACGGTGGCCGCGCCCCACGCGGTCCAGGTCGCCCGTACGCCATTGTTCCGGGAGAGGTAGCCGAGGACCAGGGCGACGATGCCGGTGAGCTGCCACAGCGTGTAGACGGTGGAAGTTTCGACGGCGAGGCCGGCGGAGTGCTGCGCGATGTTGTGGACGTGGTCGAGCATTGACCGTTGACATCCAGCTCATCTCAGCGGGCACCCGGGGCGAGGACAATAGCCATATGACCATCTTTCGCTGTGTGCACTGCCAGCAGTCTCTAACCAGCGAGGTGATGCCAGGGGAACCGTTGAGAGGTCCCGAGCGGCCGCCTGGCAACGAAGTCGCTCCGCCACGGATGGCCTCAGGAACCTTCAAGAGCAATTTCGATGCCAGCCTTCTGATCTTTCACCCGGACGACGTTTTTGGGACTGCGCATCACCCGGATCCTCGGCGCCTCGGTGGTTGCTGCGGGCCCGCTGGTCAAGACGGCCCCAACCTTGTCTGTATCGGTTGCGGCATCGAAGTCGCGACGAAAGAGTCCGACAGCTGGAGCGATAACCTCCTGGCACTGATGGCCGCCGCAGTAACTGAAGAGCCCAAGGTCCTGTAGGGCTGCGGCCTGGCCAACGGTCTCGATCGAACGCTGGCGCTTGCTGGTCAGAGCCGCTTGAGGCCAGGCCGATGGCATACTGCGCGCTGTTGTGGACGTGGTTCCTGGCCGAACCGTTGATCGCTGCGAAGCACATCCGAGGGGGAGCAAGCCCACTGCGGCAAATGACCCGCTATCTTGCGGCAGTGATTGCTTCCGTAGCGCGCCCCGTTCTCTTTCTCGACGTTGATGGACCGCTCATCCCGTTTGGTGCATCGGTGCACCAGAATGCGCATGAAATTGCGACGTTCCGAGTGGGTCACGAGTCATCGGCCTCAGGCTCGAACCCGCTTCTTGCCAGGCTCAATCCCGAACACGGACCCAGACTGGCGGCCCTTCCGTGCGACCTGATCTGGGCAACTACGTGGATGGCTGACGCGAACGAGTGCGTCGCGCCACGACTCGGGCTGCCGGAGCTGCCCGTGGTGGATTGGCCGGAGCCATCCGAGGACGAGGAGCGAGACGTGCGAGCAGGGCTGCACTGGAAGACGCGTCCGCTCCTCGATTGGGCGGAAGGACGGGTGTTCGTCTGGGTTGACGATGAGATCACTGACAGAGACCGGGCGTGGATAGCCGCTCGTCATGGCGAGCGGGCCCTGCTCCACCGAGTCGATCCTCGTCTTGGGCTGACCGACGCAGATTTCATCCTTCTTGACGACTGGTTGCGCAGCTGGTGAAGCGGCATGTCGGATCTGTGAGCTGGCGAGTCGTAGTCAGAAATGCAGTGTCGGCGTGATGCGGATCTCGAATTCTGGCTCTGTCTGGAGTTCCGTGAACTTCATGGTCGGGTGAGGGTCCGGGTGTGAAGAAGCCGGAACGAGGCCCGGCCGTACATGGCTCTCTTGAGGGTCTTTACAGTTACGTGGAATCTCGCCGGGGGTGATCATGTCCCCTTGGTGTGACCGCGGACTGGGGAGATGCGTTGGGCGGCACGGTGGTGCTGGCGGAGAAGTGGCCGGTGTTGGGGCGGCATGAGCGAGCAGTGGGCTGGTTGCAGGTGTGGGCGGACCTCGGACGTGCGCCTCGGACGATCGATGCGTACTCGCGGGGGCTGGCTGAGTACCTGCTCGTGTGTGAGCGGGAGGGCGTCGATCCACTGACGGCGAATAGGGCTCATGTTGCTCTCTTTGTACGGGAGTTGACTTCGCGGCCCAGTCGGCGGGGTGCGAACGTGGTGTCGATCGACTCGGGGGCGGGACTGTCGAACGCGACGATCCAGCAGCGTCTGGTGTCGGTGCGGTTGTTCTACGACTTCCTCATGGAGGAGGGGCTGCGCGAATCCAACCCGGCGGGACGCGGACGCTACACGCCCGGCCGCCGGCAGTCCGGGCAGCAGCGCGGCTTGGTGCCCCGGATGACGAAGCTGCCGTGGATCCCAAGCGAACAGCAGTGGTTGGACATTCTGCGGGTCGCGAGGGATGAGCCGATCCGCAACCGGGTGATGCTGGCGCTGGCCTACGACGCCGCGCTGCGGCGCGAGGAGCTCTGCTCGCTGCGGACCGACGACCTCGACCCGGCCCGCCGCATGCTGCGGGTGCGGGCGGAGACGACGAAGAACCGGCTGGAGCGCATGGTGCCGTACTCGGCCTCGACCGGGGTGCTGCTGTCGGGCTACCTCACCCACCGGTCCACTCTGAGCAGGGCTCGCGGGCCACTGTTCCTGTCGGAGTCCCGGCGCAACCACGCCCAGCCGCTGAGCCTGTGGACGTGGTCGAAGGTGGTACGCCGGATCGCCCTGGAGGCCAGTGTCCCGCGGTTCTCCACGCACACCACCCGGCATCTTTGTCTGACCGATCTGGCCCGGATGGGCTGGGAGTTGCACACGATCGCCACCTTCGCCGGCCACCGCAACACCGACTCGACGCTCCAGTACATCCACCTGTCCGGCCGGGACCTGGCCGACAAGCTCAGCCGCGGCATGGAGCACATTCATGCCTGGCGGATCAATATGCTCACCAGCACGGAACCCCAGAGGTGCCCCGGTGACGGCTCTGACGTCCGTGGCGCTCGCTGACGACGGCGACACGGGATGCTGGCTCCCGCCCGTCGACCCTCTCCGCTACGACACTAAGATCATGCTCCGGCCTTCGGAGGAGCGGGCCATCCGCGAGCTCGGCGTGGACAACCTGCGGCGGCTTCGCCGCCACGACCCCTCGGCACCCGGCTGGAGCGCGATCAAGCGGCTGCTGCGGCCGCTGGACACAGTCACCGCAGGGCTCGACTCGCCGCCCACTACACACCGGCGCCGGGCCATGGACGACGCCGTCGCCGTGCTGTTGCTGCGATGCGCACGGGTCGGCCGGTCCTACTGGGGCTGGACCGCCGCGGAGTGGACGCAGGTGATCGGCCAGGACCAGAAGAGCTTCCGCAACGATGCCCCGGCCTGGGCCGACGAGGCCGTGCGTCCCTACCTGTCCGCGCACGCCTACCTCCTCGGCGGGTTCAACGAGTTCCACCGGCTCGGCAGCTTCAGTCGGCTCACACTCGCCTGGCGAGTGTTCGGACACGATCGCGTGAACGGCGAGATCGTCCGCATCCGCACGGTGCTCGCCGAGTGGGGCTACCAGCTCGGCCAGGACGACGACAAGCTCCTGCCGATGGTCGCCTGCCAGGTGTTCCTGCTCAACCGCAGCCCCCACGTCGACGACCTCACCACTGCACTCTTCGAGCGGATCCGCCGCGAGAAGCTGATCCCCGATCTGCGTCTCAACACCCTGCACGCCCTTCAGCGGGCGGTGGCCTCCCTCGGGTTCTGCGATCCGCCGAGCTCAGGCACCGGCCGCCGCACGGCGACGGCGGCCGGCGGGCCGGAGATCTGGCCCGGTGGGCCGACCGGTGGCACAGCACCTCGACGCTGACGCCCCGCGTTCGCGGCAGCATCCGCTCCAACCTGCTCAAGGTCGGCCGCTGGCTCGCCGCCGAACGCCCCGACCTCGCCGGGCTGAAAGACCGCATTGGGAAACCGCTGGAAGCATCGACCAAGTCCACCCAGCTCACCGCGCTGCGAACGTTCTTCCGCGACTGCCAGGAGTGGGAATGGTTGCCCCGGCGGTGCGACCCCCAACGCGCTCTGGCCACCCGCGCAGCATCGCCGCCCTGCTCGGCCCGAACCCGAGGATGATCGCGGACGAGATCTGGGCCAAGCTGCTGTGGGCCGGGCTGAACCTGGAGACCGCAGACCTTCCACAGACCCGGGCCGGCCTGTTCTATCCGCTGGAGCTGGTCCGCGCGGTCACGCTGACCTGGCTGTTCAGTGGCCAGCGCAGTGACGAGATCGCCCGCCTTCGGCTCGGCTGCATCCGCTGGCAGCACGACGGGACAACCATCGTCGGCGACTCACAGCAGGTTCTGGCCCGCAACGCGGTCTGCCTGCTCGACGTCCCCACCCACAAGACCGGCACCGCGTTCACCAAGCCCGTCGACCCGATCCTCGGCCAGACCATCGACGCCTGGCAGACCATCAGACCCTCCCAGCCCGCATTCATCGACCGCAGGACCGCCGAGCAGGTGGACCTGCTGTTCGCCTTCCGGGCCCGGCGAATATCCCCGGCCTACATCAACAACACGGTCATCCCCATGCTCTGCCGCAAGGCCGGCGTCCCGGCCGCCGATATCCGCGGGAATATCACCAGCCACCGGGCCCGGTCCACGATCGCCAGCCAGCTCTACAACGCCAAGGAACCGATGACCCTGTTCGAGCTGCAAGCCTGGCTCGGACACCGCTCGCCCCAGTCCACGCAGTACTACGCGAAGATCACCCCGAACACCCTCACCAAGGCATACACCGAGGCCGGGTACTTCGCCCGCAACGTCCGCACCGTTGAGGTCCTCATCGACCGCGATGCCGTCGCCTCCGGGGCCGCGGCCTCCGGTGAACCGTGGCAGTACTACGATCTCGGGCACGGCCTGTGCTCCTATACGTTCTTCGAACAATGCCAGCACCGCATGGCATGCGCCCGCTGCGATTTCTACACGCCCAAGGCTTCGACCCAGTCTCAACTCCTCGAAGCCAAAGCTAACTTGCAGCACATGCTCGTGAGCATTCCACTCACCGAAGAAGAACGCGCTGCCGTCGACGACGGCCAGAGCGCCCTCGACCGTCTTCTCGAGCGCCTCGCTGAGGTGGCCACCCCAGCCGGCCCGACTCCGAGCGAGCTCCGCGCCGAACCCGGCTGCCCCTGCCACTGACCGTCCGATCACCATCTGACCCCAGCGACCGAAAGTGCTGCTGACATGCGACCCACCCTCTTCACCGTCGATCGCCCAGGCCCGGGACGGCTCAGCACCATGGCCAAACCCCGTGGCAATGACTGGCTCGAGGACGAGATGACCGCGCTGAGCCTCTGCGGTGTTGACACTCTGGTCTGCGCGCTCACCCGACCCGAGCTTGACGAACTCGGCCTCGCCGATGAGCCCCGGGCAGCTGTGGCCGCAGGGCTTCGGTTCGTCGCGATACCCATCCCCGACCGCACCGTCCCCGACCTCGCCACGATCCTGCCCACCCTGCGCAGACTCGCCGAACAACTGGACGAGGGCGCACACATCGTCACCCACTGCCGTGCCGGCATCGGACGCTCATCCCTCCTGGCCGCCGCGCTCCTCATCCTCAACGGCGTCGATCCCAACACCGCCTGGCGCCAACTGGAACGAGCTCGCGGGCTTGCCGTCCCGGACACCGCAGAGCAGCGAGACTGGACCATGGAACTGCTCAGACCTTCATAATGTTGACAAATCAGATTCCACAGAATCACGCGATTTACGTGACCTTCCACCATTCCCGAACTCCAGTCGAGGGTGAGGCCGGCGGTGACAGCGTCGAGGTCCTGGCGGAGGAAGCCAGCGAAGGAGCGTATGGGTCCGTGGCCATCACTCTCGGCCTGGCGGATCCAGTCCAGCAACAGGTGACCTCGGCGTTTGCGGACCAGGTCGCGGAAGACTCGGGCCAGATCGCAGGCTCGGGCGATGTCCGGGCAGGCGAGGCGGACCTGTTCGAGTTGCTCGACCTCGCTCGTGGTGAGCCGCTCAGTGAGCGTGTAGCCGTGCGTGTCGACGCTCTCGCCCTGGCCGAGCTGGGGTGGAGCCTCACCGAAGCCGAAATCGTCGACCGGTTCGTAGGCCGCTCGAACCAGTCGATGATGGAGGAGATCGAGGCACACATCGGGCGCAGCCTTCCGGCCGACTGGGAGCAAGAGGTCGAGTCTCTCTACCGTGACGCTCTGGCAGCCGAGTTGACTCCTGTGGAGGGCGTCGCCGATGCGCACTCGCGCACCTCCCGACCTGCCACGTTTCCAGCGGAAGCCACGACAAGATGCGCTTCACTCTCGGGATCACTGGTCTCTATCCACGCTTCGAGGGCCGCATCTTCAGCGCCACCGAGGTCGAGCGCGGCAAGCCGGCCCCGGATCTCTTCCTCCACGCGGCGAAGCGGATGGGCGTCGCCCCGGACAGGTACGCAGTGGCGGAGGACAGTCAGTACGGTGTACAGGCGGCCCGCGACGCAGGCATGCACACCTTCGGCTATGCCGGCGGCCTGACCCCCGCCCAGTGGCTCGAAGGAGCCGGCACCGTTGTTTTCGACGACATGCGTGAGCTTCCGAGACTGCTGGCAGCAGCCTGACCAGGGGCCGTCGGCCTCGCCGGGCCATTGCACTTCCTGTGCGGTGGCACTGAGGCATCCGGCCGCTTGCCCGGCAAAATGGCGGCATGGGCAAGCAGGCGAGGCGGCCACCGGCCGCTGCAGGGGTGCGGCGAGCCGTGGCGGCGCGGGCGGCGCGGGCAATGACCGAACGAAACGGGTAACCGGCCCGTGAGCGGCATCACAACTTCTTTACAGGCAAAAGCCGTTGACCATAGGGTCTTGATCAACTCGGCCTGACCACCGAGACGGGCTCTTCTGCCTGACCCGCAGAGGCGCCCCTCACTTCAGGGGGATTCATGCGAACCGTATTCAAGCCATCGGCGACCGCGGCGGGACCACCGGCGTTCGCCGTTTCGAGCGCCGCCCTTGGCCCGGCCGGGAGCACCTTCACCGCGCGCGTCACTGGCTGACGCGTCCCCGGAAGTCCCCCCTTGCGGCGAGCTTCGCCGCGCGTCCGGCATGCCGTGAATTCCACCGGCAGGCCGGTCTGCTCATGCCCTCGTACCCGAAAGGCAATTGTGCGTTCCTCTCGTATGGCCAAACTCGCCGCCATATGGATCGGAGGCAGCATTCTGGCGGCCTCGGCGACAAGCGCGTACGCGGCCTCCGGCAGCCCCACGCCGGATGCCACGTCGCCCCGGCCGACCGCAGGTGCGGTCCAGTCCGACGAAGCCGTTCAGCCGCCTCCGCTGCCCAAGGTCACCCCCTCGGCCACCTCCGCGGTCAGTCCGCCCGCCACGGACGCGTCGACTCCGCCGCCGTCCGCATCCGCATCCTCATCCGCCAAGCCGGAGGACAACACCGGCAACTGGACCAGCGAGGACGCCGCGCGGTTCTGGACTGCGGAGCGCATGGCCTCGGCGACACCTGTCCAGGACAAGGGGGAAGGGCAAGGAGAAGGGGAGGCCGTCACACAGCAGACGACGCCCGCGCAGGCCCCGCCGAAGAACTCGAAAACCTCGAAGGCCCGCCAAGGCCGGGCTGCCGCGGCGGAAGAGCCGTTCTACGAGGGCGTCCCCTCGGTGGGCATGCTCTATTTCGTCGGCAAGGATCTGGCGACGCACAGTTGTACGGCGAGCGTGGTGCACAGCACCCGCGGCAACCTCATTCTGACCGCCGGGCACTGCGGGCTCGACAGCAACCGTGCGTTCGTACCCCAGTACCGCACCAACAAGCCGGCCTCCGGACAGCCACACGGCATCTGGGCGATCGACCGCGTCTTCAAGGATCCCCGGCACACGGACGTCGGTCCGGGATCCGACCTGGACTTCGCCTTCGCCACGGTGAAGCCGGACAAGCTCGGCCGCCAGGTGGAATCGGTCACGGGCGCCAACCGGCTGACCCGTAGCCCCGGATATGCGAACTGGGTCACCGTCATCGGCTACCCCAACAGCAAGGACGCCCCCAAGGACCAAGCGGTCAAGTGCAAGACCAAGACCACCCGCCTGCCCGGGTACCAGCAGATGCGCATGGAATGCGGCGGGTTCTACGGTGGCACCTCCGGCAGCCCCTGGATCGCCAACTTCGACGAGAATACGAAGACCGGCGACGTGATCGGCAATCTCGGAGGCTGGAACGGCGGCGGGCTCCTCAACAACAGCGACCGGATCTCCTTCAGCCCTCTCTATGACGACGAGGTCTTCAAGCTGTACGACGATGCGGTGAACAACCGGACCCCGCAACGTCCCCCGCTGCCGTACTCGCCGTACTCAGGCGGCGCCGGCGAACTGTGGGAGCACGCCAGGCTCATGGCCTCGGGCGACTACACCGGCGACGGCAAGGCCGACACCATCGTGGTGTGGACCGACGGAGAGGTCACCCTGTACCGCGGCAACGGCCAGGGCGGCTACAGCGGAGAGAATCAGCTCCTGGCGAAGAACGACCTCTGGAAACACGCCACGGTGATCACCGGGGGTGACTTCACAGGTTCCAACACGGCCGACTTGATCGTGCGCTGGTCCGACGGCGAAGTCAGCCTCTACGCCGATGTGTCCGCCACCACCAAGTTCTCCAAGGAGACGATGCTGGCGGCGAAGGACTCGGTCTGGAAGCACGCCACCCAGGTGGTCGCGGGCCGGTTCAGCGCCAACAAGTGGACCGATGACGTCCTGGTGCGCTGGAAGGACGGCGAGGTCTCGCTCTACACGGACGTGAGTGCCACCGTGAAGTTCAGCAAGGAGAAGCAGCTGCGTAAGCCGGAAGCCCTCTGGGAGCACGCCACGCTGCTGGCCTCCGGCGACTTCACGGGGAATGACAACTGGGACGTCATCATCCGCTGGAGCGACGGAGAGCGCAGCCTGTACCCGGACGTGAGCGACGCCGGCTTCGGCAAGGAGGTGCAGATGGAGGCGCCTAATCCGCTGTGGAAGCACGCCGAGGTCATGACCGCGGGGAACTACAACGGCAACGGTCACCCCGACGACCTCATCGTCCGCTGGAGCGACGGGGAACTCACCCTGTACGGGGACACAGGCACGAAACTGGGCACCGAACGCAACCTCGTGCCGCCCAGGACCAAGTAGCTGCCGGTCCCAGAGGACGCCGCTGCCGCCGGGCAACACGAGCCGAGACGAGTCCGATCATGCCTTTCACACGTGCCGCCACTGCTCTGGGTCTGGCCGCGGCCATGCTCGCCCTCGCGGCTTCCCCGTCGGCAGCGGCCGACGAATCCGGCCTCGAGATCAACCGGAACCGGCTCGCACAGCGCGGGGCGGAGATCGACGTCGCCGCGACGGAGGCCCCGTTCGTCTTCGCGGACGAGGACGGGGACGGGGCGTACATCACCCTCGAGTCGCCGGCGTTCGTCGCGCCGGTGGTCATCAGGCAGGGAAGGTTCTACTCGCGCGGGAAGGCGAGGGTGCGCTGCGGGATCGAACCCGGCACCTACACCGTGCAGATGGCCGGAGAGAAGGGCAAGGAGGCGCGGGAGAAGTACGATACCGGCCGCACGACGTTGACGGTGACGACCGCCATGGATACCGGCAACCGCGCATACTGCGCCGGCGCCGGCAAACAGGCAGAGGACTCCGCCGCCGAGGACGGCGGAACCGGCACTCCGGCATGGATCCTGGCCGGAGCGGCTGCGGTCACCATCGCAGCCGCTGCCGGCGGGTTCCTCTTCTTCCGCCGCAGCAGGCGGCGGTCGTAGCCGCACCGCTCGGCGCAGGCGGTCCCTCGGCCGGACCGCGCCGGTGCCGGACCAGCCCGACCGCGCCAGCCGGCGCTTGGCCATGCTCTTCAACGCCGGCCGCTGCCGGCTCGTGCCCCTCATCACGAGGCTCCGGCGCCGCTTGATCTTGCTGTCGTGTCGTTCGGCTGCCCACGAAGTGTGCGCCGAGCCGGGCTGGTCGCCGACAGTCAGGGCCGAGCTCCACCGCGAAGCCCGCACGGTTGACCGAACGGGCACGGCATGAACGAGATCACCGACAGCCAGGCGCACATCCTGCGCGTGATCCGTCAGTGGATCGCCGATCACGGCGAGGGGCCGACGATCCGAGAGATAGGGCAACAGGTTGGTCTGTCCGGTCCGAGCTCGGTCGAGTACCCGTTGAGACAGCTGGAACAGATCGGCGCGATCAGCCGCAGTGGACGAAGCTGGGCTCTTTCCGTCTCGGCTGACGTCCGGGCGCTGGCCGATAACTGAGGGGGACAGGACGTGGCCCGGAATGATCGTCCTAGGCTGCTGCCATGGCTACTGCGTTCCCTGACCTGCCCGCGCTGGTCGCTGACCCTCACACGGCGTATGCCCGTCTTCGCGAGGCTGGGCCGGTGCACCGGATCACCGGGCCGGACGGGCTGCCCGTATGGATCGTCACCCGCTACACCGACGTGCGACAACTCCTTGCCGACCCGCGGCTTTCCCTGGACAAGGCACATCGGCTTCCTGACAACTACCGAGGCTTCTCGCTGCCCCCGGCCCTCGACGCCAACCTGCTGAACATGGACCCACCCGACCACACCCGCCTCAGGCGGCTCGTCATCAAAGCCTTCACGCCCGGCCGGGTGGAGCAGATGCGCCCAGGAATCCAGGCTCTGGCCGACCAGTTGCTGGACACCGTGGCCGACCGCGGACGCGCCGACCTCGTCGCCGAATTCGCCGCGCCGATGCCGATCACCGTCATCTGCGACCTGCTGGGCGTGGCGCATGACTCCCGGCGCGACTTCCGGGCATGGACCGATGCGCTGGTCGCCCCGGACCCCGAGAACCCCGGTGCGGCGAAGCAGGCCGTGCCCGCCATGCTGGCGTACTTCACCCAACTCATCGCCGAAAAACGTCGCACGCCGGGCAGCGACCTGCTGACCGATCTCATCAACGTGCGCGACGACGGTGACAAGCTCACCGAGGACGAGCTCACATCACTCGCGTTCCTCATCCTGTTCGCCGGTTACGAGAACACCGTGCAACTCATCGGCACTGCCGTGCTGGCCCTACTGGACCACCCGGAGCAACTGGCCGCGCTACGCGACAATCCGGCCAGGGTCGAAGGCGCAGTGGAGGAGTTCGCCCGCTACGACGGTCCGGCGCTGCTTGCCATCCGCCGTTTCCCCATCGAAGACGTGGAGATCGGCGGCGTGACGATCCCGGCAGGGGAGACGGTGATGCTGTCGCTGGCGTCCGCCAACCGTGACCCTGGCCGTTTCCCCGATCCTGACCGCCTCGATGTGGACAGGCGGGACGGCGGGCACCTGGCCCTCGGCCACGGCATCCATTACTGCGTGGGCGCTCCGTTGGCGCGGCTGGAAACGCAGATCGCCGTGGGCACGCTGTTGCGGCGGTTCCCTGCCCTGGCGTTGGACGTGCATCGTGACGAGCTGCGATGGCGGCCGTCGATGCGTGCCCGCGGATTGATTGCGCTGCCGGTGCGATTTTGACCACGAGCGCCGGTCGCCGAATCGGGTGCATGCTGTCCGCACCCCCCGCGGTCGCTGCGAGTCTCGGGCAGGGTCGGCCGTCCCTCCCAGCTCCGCACAGGAGGGTCGGGGCCGCCGCGAACGCCGTCATGTGGCCGCCGAGACGCCTCGTCTGGCCGCGGAGGCCACGTGGTGGCGGGTGACTCGGGCGACCTCGTCCCAGAACGGCTTGGCGGTCAGGTACGCGCCGAGTACGGACAGGAAGCCCAGGGAGACGTCCACGCTGAGCCGCCCCTGCTTGGCCCAGTAGACGTCGCTCAGGTCCAGCAGCAGGGCGAACTCATCGGTGATCAGGGCTGTTCCGACGCCGTATGCGGCCGCGACCGCGGGGTGCCCGACGGCCCGTTCGTCACCGCGCACGGCGACCAGGCCGACGCCGGCGAGGGTGGCGATGCCGAAGTTGTAGTGGTGCAGATGCTCACCGCCGGCCGAGATGTTCCCCCAGGGCAGCCACCCGCCCCGGATGCCGTGCGTGATCAGTCGCACCACGCCCCATGTCGTGCCGAAGGAGACCCACGTGACGATCAGCGACCGTTTCGTGGGGGTGAGGTTCCGGTCCGCCGACTCGATCCATCGCTCGACGAGCGGCGGCCTGACGCGGACGTGCTGCCGCAATGCCTGGGAGTCAGACCCCATGGAGACCTCCAGAATTCGGTGCTGCCGCGAGTCACGTGGACCCCCAACCCCGGGATGAAGCTGCTGCCGTGGCGACGGCGTTCATGCAAGACGTGCAGTAGTCCTCACGTTCGTACGCCGCATTTGGTGTCGAGGTCTCCTTCTCGCTCGTGGCTCGACCGCACAAGGCGGCACCGTCGCGGTCGAGAACGTGCTGCACCAGTCCCAGGCCGGTCTTTGTCGCCTGGGGTTCGGCGCGCATGTTGTACATCGGCCACCCCTGCTCGAACGCAGCAGTGGTCAAGCCCATGAGACGGCACTGGCACCCGAAGCGGCACCCTCAACCCGTCGAATGGGTGAAATCGGTGCGGTTGCCCAGGATCCCCAGCTTGCTGCCTTTGGCCGGTGCTTCGGGTGTACAGGTGTCCAAACTGAGAGAGTAGTGGGGTCCGCAATCCACGCTGACGACCTGCAACTTTCCGGAGATCTGGCTGGCGGGCGGGGCAAGTGCGCCGCCCTTCACGCCTGACCGGCGTCCGCTTCGGTCGCCCTGGTTACTGCCGAGCCCTGTGTCAGGGCGCCGGCGCGGGCGGCGGCGAGCGTGATCCGTACGGCCTGGTCGGCGGTGCCCTCCTCGATCGGATCGGCGCTGACAGCAACCGGAAGAAGATCGGTGCGGCCAGCGTTTTGAGCAGCTCGACCGGATCCGTCTCCGCGGGGAGTTCGCCCCGCTCGATGGCGCGGGTGATCACGGGCTCGGCCCGCCGGAACCGGTCTGCGAGACCCGCCGCCGCGCCTCGGCGATCTCCGGCGGCCGACCTGCGTCGGAGTACATCGCGGTCTGCACCGCCCTACCCACCGGGCCTGTCAAGCTTTGCGTGAGCGCCCGCGCGAGCGCTCGCAGGTCGGTCTCGATGGCTCCGGTGTCCGGGGTTGGGATGTCGGTGGGGGCGAAGTGCTCGGCAAGCCAGCTCGGCAGGGCGCAGCCGCTGACTGCCTCCACCGCCTGCCCAGGCCGCCTGACCCCGCAACGGGCCCGCCGCGCGCCGTAGGCCCCTCGCCTCGCGGCGACACGTACGTCGCCGGAGACAGCCCCACCGGCTTCTCAGAACGCGTTGCGCAGCCGCAGCCGCAACGGGCGGCCGTCCGGATCGACGATCACACGGTACAGCGGCGTGGCGAGCAGCCGCTGCCCCCGTGAAAGCTCCGGTGGCCGGTAGGTGCGCAGACGTCCGGGCGGCCTGGGACCGCAACGGCCCCTTTCGTGCCAGGAGTCGAGAGCGGCTGCCGCCGCCGCGAAGGCGTCGAAGGCGCCAACCGGATCGCACAGGACGTCGGGGGCCTGCAGGTCTCCGGGCTCCTCCCGGTCCAGGTGCTCGCGCGCGAGCATCAGCCGGAGGTCCCTGGCGAGGCGGCGCGCGCCGTCGCCCAGGCCGGCGGGGTCCTGCGGTTCTCGGAGGTCTGTCGTCTCGTCCAGAACGGCGCAGCTGAGTTCGGAGTCGTGCGTCCAGGAGCGCAGGTTGATGTTGTCCGAGCCGACCGCGGCCCACACGTCGTCGATCACGCACACTTTGGCGTGCACGTACACCGGTGTCCCGGCATGGTTCTCGAGCCCGTATACCGCGACCCGCCCGCCCCCCGCTCTCCGCAGGGTCTCCAGGGCGGTGATGCGGCCGATCAGGTTCATCGGCAGCGTGAGCGGGCCGTCCTGATCGGGGACGGAGGGGATGACAGCGATGAGGCGTAGCCCGGGGTTGGCTCGGAGCGCCCGGGCGAAGTACTTCACCACGTGCGGGGACCACAGGTACTGGTCCTCCAGATAGATGAGTGCCCGGGCCCGCCGCAGTGCCTTCAGGTAGGCACGCGCGATGCTGCGCTCGCCGTCGGGGGCGAAGTCGTAGCCCTGCAGCAGCCGGTTGGGGTACGTGCGCAGCACCTGCACCGTGTGCGTGCCGCAGGGCGGGGGATCGGGCAGCTGAGGGGGCAGTGGGTCCGCGTGGGTGTCCTCGCGGTGCAGCCTTTCGCGCAGCCGGGACAGCGGGCTGCGGCTGAGGGGCGCCGGGTCGGTCCAGCGTTCCCGGAAGACGGTCTCGATATCGCCGACCGCCGGGCCCCGGATCGCGAGCTGGATGTCGTGCCAGGGCGGATGCGGTCCGTACGCGTCGGCGATGGGCTGGGCGCGTTCGTCGCCGCGGTGGTCGATGTCGTCGTTGCGGTTGTGGGACAGGTCGATGCCACCGATGTACGCGACGTCGAGCGCGGGGCGCCCAGGATGGCGCAGCACGACGCACTTCTGGTGGTGCGAGCCGCCGGGACGGACTCGCATGTCCAGCAGGTACTCGCCGCCCCCCGCCCGGACCTCCTTACCGAGGTGGCGGTTCTCCTCCTCACTGAACTGGAAACTGTCCAGGTGGGATAGCCACACCAGACCCTTGACGACGACTCCGCGCTCGGCCGCCTCGCGTAGCACGGTGCCGATCTCGGTCCCGGGGCCCGCGAGCCGCTCGTCGGGATCGCCGCGCCAGTCGGTGAACAGCAGCAGGTCTGCGGCCCGCAGAGCGCGGACGGCGGCGAGCAGCTCGGCGAAGTACGTCGCGCCGTGGACCAATGGGCGCGCTTCGTTGCCGACGGACCATGCCGTCCCGTCGGGCCGCCGACGGTCCAGGCGGGTGGCGGGATTGCCGCGCTCACTGGCCGTCAGCAGCCAGTCGGTGGGTTGCACGGAACGGCACCTCCGACCTGCGACCGCAGCCCTCACGTGTGCTTCCAGCGGTCTGTTTCGTACCACTCTCGTACCGACGACCCCGTGGATCGACATCTGCGCCGACCCGTGGGAGGCCCTCGTGCCCACCGTAATGCCCCGCTGGCTCCGACCGGCAGACTACGTCTGGCGCGGTGCGTCGTGGACGAAGGTCGGCCGGCGAGGCAGGTGGCAGTCCGATCGGCGGCCGGAAACACCCGCTGCGATCCGAGGAGGACCATGCCGAACGCGAGGGCTCGCCGTCACCTCTCCGCTGTCCTCGCTGCCGAGCCGGAAGTGCCGTACGCCGAGGCCGAGATGGAGGACGCCAGCCTCCGCGGCCACAGCGTGCCCCTCAAGCAGGCGCTGGATTCGGTGTCCGCAGCGGTGACCACGACCAGCGGGAGCAGGCCGAGGCAGTGCGTTGGCGGCACGGCACCTTCTTGTCGCCGTCGTAGCCGCGTGTGGCGGCCGGGACCGTGGCTGCCGCACGCAGCGACTGTGAGTCGATGATCCCGGCGCTGGTCGGCAACGCCGTCCACTCCGCCACCGGATGGCGCCCCCGCCACCTGCCGATCCGCGCACCACCGCCCCAGCACCGCGCCCGGCGACGCTCTCCTACTCAGAGTGACCGTTGGAACGGCTCCTCAGACCGGGAATGCTCACTTCCACCGACAGCAGCCTGCTCGTCCAGCCCGGATTACTGCGTTTCCGCAGGATCCAGTGCGCATCAAGTCGCGGATCCTGGATTACCGTCCAGGATCCGCGACTCCATTAGCGATGAAGACAGTTCGTTAGCAGTGGATGAGCAAATCCACAGCTTCCTTAGCCATGACTGCGAGCAGTAGCGGTCGGTTGTACGGCACTTCCGTCAGCCTGCGGGTCGCCGGTTCGGCACGATGGTTCGGCGGTGGCGGCGAGCAGGGCGGTGTCGTCGTCGACCCGGTCGGGGGTGTTCAGCAGCTCCAGGGCCCGTTCGGTGATCTGCTGGGGGTCGGTGCGGGCGGCGGCGGGCAGCGCGCCGCAGGTCTGGCGCAGGGCCGCCAGGCAGTCGTCCAGGGACATCGCACGGTTTTCCACCAGGCCGTCGGTGTACAGCAGCAGGCTGGTGCCGGGCGGGAACGCCACCTCGCGGTCGACTGGGGTGCTGCCCAGTCCCAGCGGCAGCGCCGGGGGCAGCTCCAGGTAGGCGGTGTCGGCGGCTACCAGCAGGGGCGGCAGGTGCCCGCTGGCGGCGTAGCGCAGGCGGTGGCGGTGTGGGTTGTAGACCGCGTACAGGCAGGTGGCGAAGCGTTCGGTGGCGAGCGACTGCAGGTAGGCGTCCAGCCTGGCCAGCACCTGGGCCGGGCCGGCGCCCTCCATCGCGAGGCTGTGCAGGGCGGAGCGGAGTTGGCCCATCACGGTGGCGGCTTCCACGTCGTGGCCCATGACGTCGCCGATGGCCAGCCCCACGGCACCGTCGGGCAGTGCGAGCACGTCGTACCAGTCGCCGCCGACCTCGGCGCCGCGGTTGCTGGCCCGGTGGTGGGCGGCCAGGCGCACCCCGGGCACCTGGGGCAGGCGGTGGGGCAGCAGGGCGCGCTGCAGGGTCAGGGCGAGGCGGCGCTCGTTGTGGTACCGGGTGGCGTTGTCGTAGGCCAGGGCCAGGCGGTGGGCAAGGTTCTCCAGATACTTGTGTTCGACCGCGGAGTAGTCGGTGTGCCTGACCAGTACCAGGGCCCCCAGTGTCTGGTCGTGGGCGTGCAGCGGCAGGGTCAGCACGGTGGCGGGCGCCGGGTGCGGGCTGGCTGGGGCTGGGGCGGTGCCGTTGATCGCGTGGGTGGCGGCGGTGGCCAGGGCCTCGCGGGCAAGAAGGGGGGTGCCGGCCGTGTATGCCGGGGGCGACTGCGCCGGGGCGGATGCCGCGGCGGTGAGGTGGATGCTGATCTGGTCGGCGAAGTCGGGCAGCAGGATCTGGCCGGCAGTCTGCAGTATCTGGTCCGGGTCGAGGGTGGCGGACAGCCGCAGGCCCGCGTCGGCCAGGGATGCCAGCACGGCCAGCTGGTTGCGGGTCTCGATCAGGACCTTTTCGCGCAGCCGGGACAGTTCCAACCCGGTGCGGACGCGCGCCAGCAGCTGGCGCGCGGAAAAGGGTTTGGCCAGGTAGTCGTCGGCGCCGGCGTGCCGGCCCTGCACGGATTCCTCCTCGCCGGCGCGGGCAGTGAGCAAGACGATGGGCAGGCGGGCGGTGCGCGGGTCGGCGCGCAGCGCCCGGACCAGCTCGAAGCCGTCCATGCGGGGCATCATCACGTCGCTGAGCACCAGCTCCACCGGCTGCGCCAGGGCCATCTCCAGGGCGGCTCGGCCGTCGGCGGCGAGCAGCACGTCGTAGTCGGGCTGCAGGAGCTGGGTGAGGTAGGCGCGTATGTCGGCGTTGTCGTCGACGACCAGCAGGCGGGCCCGGTGGGGGCGGTCGGTTTCGTGCGGGCCGGGGCCGTGGGGGGCATCGTGGGTCGCGGGGGCGTGCGGGGTGCGTGCCGCGGGGGTGGCCGCGGCGGGGACGGGGTCGGCAGCCAGCCAGCCCAGCGCCTCGTCCACATAGGCCGCGGCGCGGCCGGGCCGGCCGCCTCCGCCTTCCCCGGGGCCTTCCCCGGGGGACCCGGCGCCGGCCGCGGGCGGTGCCGGGCGGGGCCAGCGGGCGGCGCCGAGGGGGAGGTCCACGGTGACGGTGGTGCCCTGGCCGAGCCGACTGTCCACGCCGACGGTGCCGCCGTGCGCTTCCACCAGGTCCTTCACCAGCACCAGGCCGAGGCCGCTGCCCTCGTGGGAGCGGGAGCGGGCGCCGCGGACCCGGTGGAAGCGTTCGAACAGGCGCGGCAGCTCGTCCGCGGGGATGCCGGTGCCGGTGTCGGTCACGGTCAGCCGGGCCCGGTCGCCGGCCGCGGCCACCTGCACCCGGGCGCCGCCGGTGAAGGTGAACTTCAGGGCGTTGCTGAGCAGGTTGAGGATGATCTTCTCCCACATCTCCCGGTCCAGGGACACCGGCTTGGGCAGCGGCGGGCAGTCCACCTCCAGCGTCAGCCCGGCCGCCTCGAAGGCGGAGCGGAACACCCCGGCCAGCTCGGCCGTGGCACCGGCGAGGTCGACCGGCTCGAGGGCCGGGCGCATCTGCCCGGCCTCGGCCCTGGCGACGTCCAGGAGGGTGTTGACCTGCTTCAGCAGGCGCAGGGCGCCGCGCTCGGCCAGCTCCAGCTGCTCGCGTCGCTCGGGCCGGTCCTCGTCGGCCAGGGCCTGCTGGAGCGGGCCCAGGAGCAGGGTGAGCGGAGTGCGGAACTCGTGGCTGACGTTGGCGAAGAAGGTGGTCTTGGCCCGGTCCAGCTCGGCCAGCGCCTCCGCCCGCCGGCGCTGCTCGTCGTGGGCGAGCGCGGCCGTCAGCGCCCCGGCCACGGCGGCGGCGAGCACCTCCAAAAAGTCCCGGTAGGCCCCGGCCGGCGGGAAGCAGGGGTTGACGCCCACCACCAGGGCGCCCCCCACCCGGCCCGCGCAGTGCAGCGGCAGGGCCAGCGCCTGCTCGACTGGGAGCCGGGGGGCCGCGGCGTGCTGCCCGGCCGTGTTGCCGCCGGTGAGCGCGACGGCTGGCAGCGTGGCAGGGGCACCGTCGGCGACCACCTGTGCCAGCCGGGCCGCGACCTCCGACCCGTCGGCCGCGCTCAGCGAGACGGCCTCGGGCGCCGGCCGGAGCCCGGCGGAGGCCGCCAGCCGCAGCATCCCCGGCTCGGAGGCCAGGTACAGGCCCAGGAACGGGATCTCCTCGGGATAGGAGCGCAGCACCTCCGCGACGACGCGGGCGACCTCGCCCGGGGTGGGCAGCCCGGCGGTGCGGGCGCCGGTCTCGCTCAGCAGGCGCAGCCGGCGCTCGCCCAGTACCCGGCCGGTGGTCTCGGTGATGATCTGCAGCACTCCGCCGGCGGTGCCGTCGTCCAGCAGCACGGGCTGGAAGGCGGAGTCGAAGTAGCACTGTTCCGGAAAGCCGTGGCGCTCCATGATGAGCGGCTCATCGGGGATCAGCAGGGGCTTGCGGGTGTCGGTCACATAGTGGAAGTGGGAGCTCACGGGGTGGACCCAGACCTCGGGGAACACATCCCTATAGGGCTTGCCGAGCGCCCAGGGGTGTTTGGCGCCGACGATGGGTGTGGAGCCCAGGTTGTACAGCGTGGCGAATTCGGCACCCCAGTACAGAGCCATCCCGTGCTCAGAGGTGAGCATGAGGCGCAGGGTGTCCACCAGGGGCCCCGGCCAGGACTCGGGGGGCCCGAGCGGCGTCGCCGCCCAGTCGATCCCGGCCAGAAGCTCGCCGAACGCGCCGGCCTCGGCGAACATCCGGGCCGCCGCGGTGCGCGGGTCATCGGGCCGGGTCATCGAGAAATCTTCCTCCTGGCGCCCATGTGATCCGCCCGCGCCCTCCCAAGGCTGCCGACGGCCACTTGCTGCGGACCTTCCGGGCAGATCGGACGCCGGATCCGACGGTTCTGGCTACACTTCTGCCAGAATTCCAAGGTTAAAATAGTTAAAACTATGATTTGCCCAGCAGTGTACGCTTGCAGCCGCACGCCGACGGCGGCGATCGTCGACTCGCAGTCCCTGTGGGCGGCCGACACTGTCGGCAGGGACGGCGGAAGGTGGCGGGCCGCAAAGGGCAGGTCGTGAACTGCCTGGGCTGCTGGTGGTGCTGGTCACCGCCGCGAGCGTCCAGGACCGGGATGCCGCGATGCCGCTGCTGCAGCGACTGCGTGAACTCCACCGCAGGATCACCCTGGCGTGGGCCGACCGGCTACGCCGACTCGTCGACTGGGCCCGCACCCGGCTCCGCCTCGCGCTCACCATCGTCAAACGCACCGATGATGCTACGGGGTTCGTCGTCCTGCCTCGCCGCCGAAGCCACCCCAACCTGGCGCGACCCGACCCCGTGGGACAAAACAACGTCCGCGGACGAAACAACGGAGAAAACGACCTCTCAGAGGTCGTTTCCGCTGGTGCTGGTGCTGGCTTATGGGTTCTCTGTCAGCGTTCGGTGCCGACCACGGAGGGCAAGCTTCCCGCCGGCCGGCGGGGCAGGTAATCGCAGGGCGCCGGCCGCGAGCACATCGGGCATAAGCAGCGGTTGAGGGCCGCACCCGGTGCCTGCTGGGGCGGCCCTCGGCACATGCGCTTACGAGGTCCAGCCGCCGTACGGCACGGTGATGAGTTCCATGGCGTGGCCCACCGGGTCCATGAAGTACACGCCGCGGCCGCCGTCGTTGTGGTTGATCGTGCCGGGCTGTTGCTGGCGCGGGTCGGCGTAGTGCTCGATGCCGCGCTACCTGATCTTCGCGTACGCCGCGTCGAACTCCTCTTCAGAGACCAAGAAAGCGTAGTGCTGGGGAGTGATCTTGTCCGCGGGGATCGTGGCGAAGTCCAGCGTGACGCCGTTGCTCAGGTCGACCGCGATGAACGGGCCCCACTCGGCGGTGATCTCAAGGCCCAGCAGGTCCGCCAAGAACTCTGCTGACTCCCGGTTGTCCCGGGCGTGGACGATCGTGTGGTTCAACTCAACTGACAAGGAATGCCTCCGAGGGCATCTCCTGACACCTCCATGCCTCACCCAGCCGGTGACCGACACGCGATGTTGCCGTAGATCCTAGTCGCTGTTGTCTACGAAGTGAGTCGGCGGCAGTTGATGAGCGCTGCGGCTATACCGACGAAGGCGAGGAAGTGCTCGGCCCTGCGTTCGTAGCGGCGGTGCAGGCGTCGGCATCCGGCCAGCCAGGAGACCGTCCTCTCGACGACCCAGCGGTGGCGTCCCAGGCGTGTGGAGGACTCGATGCCCTTGCGGGCAATACGGTGGCGGATGCCCCTCTTACGGTGCCATCTGCGCAGGTGGTCGTAGTCGTAGCCCTTGTCCGCATGGAGCTTGGCCGGGCGCCGACGACGCGCGCCGCGGCGGGAGCGGACGGGCGGGATCCCGCGTACGAGCGGCTTCAGGCCGAGACTGTCGTGCATATTGGCGCCGGAGATGCTCAGCGAAAGAGGCAGTCCGTTCCGGTCCGTGATCAGGTGGATTTCGATCCGCTCTTGCCGCGGTCGGTCGGATTCGGTCCGGTCAGTGGCCCCCTTTTGCCGCCCGGACGCTGACGGAGTCGATCGCGCAGCGCGACCAGTCCAGCTCGCCGCGGGCGCCGAGTTCGTCGAGGATGACGCGGTGGAGCCGGGCCCAGACCCGGTCCTTGCTCCACTGGGCGAAGCGCCGGTAGACGCTCTGCCAGCACGGGCCGAAGACGGGCGGCAGCTGCCGCCACGTACAGCCCGAGGTCGCCACGAAGATGATCGCGGCCAGGGCCTCGCGGTCACCCGCCCGTCGCCTGCCCCCACCCTGCGGACGCTTCACTTCCGTCGGCGGAACCACCCGCCGGAACAACACCCACAACTCATCCGGCACCAACCGCCCAGATCCGTCATGACAGAGAGGACAGACCCCCTGCTGCCGGACCGCCAGGACAAGACTCGTCTTTCGCCGTGACCTGGCCCCCTCAGAACCGGACGTGCGGCTTCACCGCATCCGGCTCAAGCAAGCCTGCCATCGCCAGCATCATGCAAGCGACGGCAAACGGACCACATAATGCGGCCGCTGGTGATCTGCACCCTGGTGGAGCAGGCAACGGCCAGGACGTAGCCCATGTTCCGGGCCTGCAAGGCTGTGCGGAACTGGGGGTCCTGGCCGCAGGCCTCGTCGCCGGTCACCCCGGAGGCGGTGATTCTGGCGTTCAAGACCGGTCGGCCGATGGCTTGATCAACAGCACCGGCCCTGCCCTGCCTTGCCAAGGCACGCGGCCAGTCTGTAGGGATGACAGGAGCCCGCCCGCCGCCACGGTGAGCGGTCTCCGCCCGACACGCTGAGGACCAAGGTCCCCGACGCCGTTGGAAGGCTCAGGACACCATGACCGTTTCCGCACCTGCCTATCGACGCTGCCCGAGAAGGGGTTCGAACGGGGAGAACATGCCATACGGGCAAGCCGCATTACGCAAGCGCTGTGAAGCGATTCTCAGTCATCTGGAGTTGTCGAATCCCTTCTCCCTCGACGATCTGTGCACCCGCATAGCCGAGCGGCGCGGCCGCGCCGTGCAGCTGCATCCACTGCCCGAGGAGGCCGCGCAGTCCGGCGTCTGCGGACTGTGGGTGGGCACGGACAGCGTCGACTACGTCTTCTACGAGGCCCGGACGTCGCGGCTGCACCAGGAGCACATCGTCCTGCACGAGCTCGGGCACATCCTGTTCGGCCACAACTTCCTCGAGGGCGAGGAGAGCGGCGACGGGATTCCGGTGGTCCGCGGGCGCACCGACTACACCACGCGCGAGGAGCAGGAGGCCGAGATGCTGGCCAGCCTGATCCGTACAAAGGCAGGCGAGATGCCTGGCAGGGAGCCTCACGGAGTGCTGGAGAAGCTCGGTTCCGCTCTCGGGGTGAGGTCCTCCGATGCAGGCTGACATAGCGGAGTTCGGCGACTGGCTCGCCGTCCCCAGTGTGCTCCTTCTTTGGTTCGCGGTGCTGGTGCGTTCCCGTTCCGCTCTGAACTCCCCGCGGCAGCGCGGCCTGTGGCTGGCCGTGGCCACGGCGGCTGCCGCTATGACGCTCAACCTGCCGTCGGTCATCGCCTTCGCCGAGCGCGACGCCGACCTGGTCCATGTCGTCGGCCTCGTACGGAATCTGATCGGGGTGCTCTCGGCAGGTGCGGTGCTGTACTTCGTCTGCGGCACCACGACCGGCCGGAAGTGGCAGTTGGCCTCGAGCGGCGCGACGGTCGTGCTCCTGGGCTCCATGCTCGCGCTCGATGTGGTCGCACCTCCGCATGGGCGGCACGGCATTCCTCCTGTCGGCGACCCGGTGCCGCCTCTCTCCTACTGGCTCACCCTGATGTTCGCCCACCTGCTTGCGAACACCGTCTGCGTCTTCGTCTGCTGGCGCTACAGCCGGCGGGCGGAGAATCCCGGACTGGCCGCCGGTCTGCGGCTGTTCGGTCTCGGCACCGCACTGGTCGGTCTCTTCTGGGTCGGCTACCTCCTCAAGGCGCTGTTCGGGACGGCCTGGCAGCTGCCGTACCTGCCGCTGCTGATGAACATGCACGGTGTGCTGCGCGCGGGGGCCGTCCTGCTCCCGACGTTCTACCTGCTGCGCCGGACGGTTGCCGACATGTCGGCCGCCTGGCAGTTGTGGCCGCTGTGGCGGGACCTGGTGCAGTCCGTGCCGCAGGTCGCCCTGCACCGGCCGCGTGCAACGCGGTGGGTGGAACTGCTGTGGCCGCCGCTGCCCCGTGATCTCCTCGTGTACCGCAAGGTCATCGAAACGCGCGACGCGATCCTGATGCTGGGCGAATACGTGGCACCGGGCACGCACGACCTGGCACGAAGTCATCTCAGGAGCATCGGCCGGGCTGCCACGGAGGCGTCCGCCGGGCCGCCGTCGCAGGCCGCGGTGCTGGCATGCGTCATCAGGGAGGCACGGCGTGCAGCAGCGGCGGGACTGCCCCGGCAGTCCCCTTCGTTCAGCGCACCGGTGATGGGCGGCAGCGACCTCGACGACGAGCGAAGATTCCTGCTCGACGTGGCCCATGCGTACCGGTCGCCCGTCACCGCCGGCTTCCGGCCGTCGCTCTGACGGGGACGACGCGCTCACCCGTTCTCCCGTTCCTTCCACAGAAAGCGATCATGTTGTGACCACCGTTCTGATCACTGGTGCCAGCGCAGGCCTGGGCGCCGCGTTCGCCCGCGGCTTCGCCGCCAAGGGCTGCGATCTCGTCCTGGTCGCCCGCGACAAGGAGCGATTGGAGGCAACCGCGGAGCACGTACGCACGGTCTACGGCGTCGCTGCGGACATCCTCCCGGCGGACCTGCTCGAACCGGCAGGGGTCCGGGCGGTCGCCGACCGGCTTGCCGATGCGGGCCGGCCCGTGGACATGCTCGTCAACAACGCGGGCTTCGGGCTGGCGGCACCTTTCCCGCACAGCCCCATCGAGGACGAGGAACGGATGCTCGACCTGCTGGTGCGGGTGCCGTTGCGGCTCACGCACGCGGCGGTTCCGGGCATGCGTGAGCGGCGCCGGGGGGCGATCCTCAATGTCTCCTCAGTGGCCGGGCTGCTGCCCGCGGGCACCTACGGGGCCGCCAAGTCGTGGGTGACGTCCTTCAGCGAGTCGCTGCGGGTCGATCTCGCCCCGTACGGGGTCCGCGTGCTGGCCGTGGTGCCCGGGTTCACCCGTACCGAATTCCAGGATCGGGCCGGAATGGACGTGAGCGCGCTACGCGACGCGGTGTGGCTCGACCCCGACGACGTGGTCGCCCAAGCGCTCAAGGACCTGGCCCGGCGGCGGCCGGTGAGCATCACCGGCTGGCGGTACAAGGCGTACGCGCAGGCCGTACGACACCTGCCGCGCCATCTGGTCGCCACCCGGCTGGCCCGGGCCCGACGGGCGCCTGCGGACGTCTGAGACGGGCCCGGGGCACCCTTCGGTGAACCTCGCCGTCGGTCACCTCCAGGCGCCGTGTGGTGTGCACGGCGTCCCGCTGCGCATGTTCCCGCCGAAGTAGCCGGTACGCGGGCAAGGCCGAGCATCAGGCCGACTAGGTTGGAAGGATGACGAACCTCGATCATCCGCGACTGTCCGGGCTGGGGCGAAACCCGGCAGCGCCTCTGAGGACGTCCTGGTCCGCCTGGCCGCCCACGCGGCTGGCCGGCACGGGATGTCGCTGCGCCGTGGGCGGCTGGCGGACGCTGTTGTCGAGGCTTTGTTGGCGCATGGTGGACGGCTCCACCGCAGTAGGCCTTCACGGAGACCGGATGTCCCCGGCGATGCGCCGCAGGATCGCCGAGCATCCCGATCCGGCGATCCGTGATGCGTACTCAGACTTCGTCCGCGACATGGTGGATCTTGGGGTGCCGATCGGCATCGAGGGCTTGGAGGAAGCCTACGGCCGGCCTCGGAGAGCTCTTGCCGCCGCCTCGAGTCCGAGGCTGCGCGCTGTGGTCGCGCGAGCCTGGTACGACCGGCCTGTCGCGGTGCAAGTGGAGCTACTTGCGGACCCGGATCCCCAGGTCCGTGCAGCCTCCGAGCACAGGCAGCCGGGCGTCCCTCCGGGGTGGAGGGACCGATGTATTGCCGATCCCGCCGTGCGGGTCAACGCAGCGCGCTACGTCCCGCTCACGTGGGACCAGTTTGCGCAGCTCATGCGAACCGAGGATGAGGACGTCTATCAGGCTGTGACCGGAAACCCCACGATGCAGCACGCTTCGCGTCACCTCGCTGCTCGACGCGGCGACCTCACCCGGGCGGCGCACAGGACTGCTCGACGCTGCCGACCTCCGTTAGAGGTCCTCAGTTCTTATTGAGTGACCGCGTAACCCCCGCGACGACTGCGGTCGTCAGCACCCACCCACTTGCGATCAGGACGTAGGCCAGCGACTGCACCCCACTTCCTGTCCAGTACCAGGCGCTGCGCTGGCCAAGGCCACCGATGGGGATGAGCAGGTCGAGGGTGTAGACGAAGGCGTTGAACGGCGGGCCCTGGCCGGGCTGGACCGGCTTGGGTGAGGATGCCGTGCTGAAGGTGGTGGTGCCCAGGATCGTCAGGGCCAAGATCCACAGCCCCGCGAGCCAGGGGCGGTAGCCGTACCCGACGGTGCCATCGAGCAGATGGCCCCAGGCTCGACCGGCAGGGCGCAGGGTGCTGCGGTAGTGCCGCTGCTTGGCCAGGAGCACGCGGCGCGCGTCGTCGTCGTGGCCGACCTGTCGGTACCAGCTCGCCAATTGCTCGTACGGTTGTGGGGCGTAGCCGGGCTCACGGCGGATCCACGCCACCCGGAGGACGGCCTTGTTGCCGTGCATGCCGTCCGCGGGCTGAAGGGAGTCGTAGACGAAACCCTCCAGCCAGACGACGTCGGGCCAGGAGCCCTCAGCGTCGTGCACAACCGCAACCCTGGCGCCTTGAAGATCTACTGCCCCGGAGGGTGGCGTGGCAGGGGTGAAGTGGAGATCACCAGCCTGCATGCGCGAGCAGTCGAGGTCCGCACCGTCCAGAACTGCGCCGTCAAAGGTCAGTCGATCCGCGATCTGTGCGCTTCGCAGCCGTATGGTGCCCTGCGCGGCGAATCCTCTGGAGAGGTTCACCGTGTCGATGATGGCGTTGTTTGCAGCCAGTGCCACTCGGCCGGGGTTGTCGATCGTGGCGCCGTCCAGGAATAGGCCGCCAGGCAAGTGCGCTCCCGGCAGCCGTATTCCGCCCCGTACGTTCAGGTCACGGCAGAACATCCCGCCCTCCAATACCAGGCCGCCGGCGAACACTGCCCAGCCCCCGGGTTCCGACAACGATGCACCCGTCAGCACCAGGCCGCCTGTCACGTGGGCGTTCCTCAGAGACAGCCTGCCGTTGATGATGGACCGCCTCAGATCGAGGCGGCCTTCGATCCGGGCCATTCCCGCGTCGAGGGCAGGAAGCCGGCAGTCGACAAACGCGACGGTCCTGGTCGCGGCTTCATAGAGGCTTGGAGGCTCGTCGAACGAGCAGTTTTCGAGACGGAACTCGTGCTCGATCTGGGCCCCGGCAAGATCGAGGTGGCCGGTGATGCGCGCGCCAGACACGCGCAGAGCAGCGATGGCACCGAGCTGCCCGGGGTTTCCGCCCAACAGCAGGGCAGTCAGAACGGCGGCCCGCACCTCGGTCTCAGGCTCCGGCTGCTCACCTTGTTCGCCATCCCTGTCGGCAGCACCCGAGCGCAGCTCTACCAGGCGCCCCTCGGGGAAGGCGTCCCACAACTCACGCTCAGCATCAGTGAATTCCTCGTACGACAGCATCCGAGCAGGGTAACGGCGAGGCTGGATGGGACCTGATCATCCTGGACACCGAAGTCGTCAACGACACCAGCATGAAACGGTGCTCTCGTGGCCCCCCACGCCGCAGTTTCCGGGCTTGGCTGTTGCGCCGCCCCGCCTCGTACGTCGCCAGCAGTGACCTTTGACCCGGTCGCCGCTCTGGCCGCCGGCGTTGTCGGCGGTCTCACCACCTTCTGGAAGGTCATGCAAACGATGCACTCTGTAGTGCGCCGCTGATCGCCCTCCGTGTGAAGGCTCCAGAAAATCGGCCTTCAGTAACGGGCCCTGAGATGAGTGGCTGCTCCCTCGCAGCGACAGCGGATGCGGGACAAGGCCGGCGAGCGGGATCGGGCAGAGCGGTGGCCGGAGTCAGGGCCCGATTCTGAAGTCGGCCTCGGTTGGTCAGCTCTTGCGACAAGGTGTCGTGGCCATCGCGAGTCGTTCGGCCTCACGGCACCGTGACTCGTATCCAACCGCTCCTCTATCGAGGCTGGTGAAGGCTCCAAGCCGAACCCGCCTGAGCACCTGATCACGGCACCACCAGAGAGATGAGTACGCGGACTCAGGACTCCAGGCTCCCCCGGGCGCGATGATGAAGATCACCGCGCCGCCCCCGACTTCCAGGAGTCCTGTGCTCAGCCGCATCGCCGCCGACCTCGTCTCCTCCCTCGGCCGCCTGACGACGTCTGCTGAACAGGCCACCGTCCCAGCAACCGGCATCCTCGTCGCCAACCACACCTCCCTGGCGGACCCGGCTATCGTGCTCGCCGCCCTGCGCCGGATGGACGTCGAACCGGTCATCCTTGCCACCGCCGGTCTGTGGCGCATCCCCGTACTGCGGCATCTCCTGGACCGCGAAGGCCATGTTCCCGTCTACCGCGGCACCACCCACGCGGCCGACGCTCTGGACAAGGCTGCGGCAGCGCTCGACGCCGGACGCCTGGTGCTCATCTACGGCGAGGGGCGCCTGCCTCGTCGCAAGGACGCCGCCGAGGCTGCTCCCGACTCATTTCGCAGCGGCCCTGCACGCCTCGCTGCCACCTCCGGCGCCCCCATCATTCCGATCGGCCAGGCCGGAGCCCGCCGCGTCACCTCCGGCAGCCCTGCCAAGCAGGTCGCAGGGCTCCTCACGGCCCACGTCCGCCTACCCCGCCTGCATGTGCACGTCGGCGCTCCCATTCAGCTGCCTTCCGGAATCGCCGCCGCAACCGCGGCCGCCCACCATGCCGTCACCGCCGCCTGGCGCACCGCTGCGCAGCGCCTGGGTGAGCCCGCAGGGCTTGCGGCTTGATCAGACCAGGCGGCTGCTCCGACCGGCCGGTGCCGGCGGTCTGCCCCTCGTCCCCCCAGCCACCCGCGCAGCCCGACTATGCGCTGCCGAACGCGTTTCCGCCGCCCGGCACCATTCAAAGGTGCGCGCTGAGGCTCGCTCGGGCAGGTGAGCCTGGGAGTCGTTTCTCACGGAGTTGGCCACCTGTGACCAGGCGCCTCAGCCACCTTCGGACGCTCCTCGTCCGAAGTGGCAGCCGTGACCCCGCATCAGGGCGTACTCGCGAGGGGAAAGTGGTGGCCCGCTAGGGTCTGTCGTCAAATGATCTTGCGTGGTGGATCATGGTCGGGTGATACGTCGCCATGAACTGTCGGATGCCGAGTGGGAGTTCGTCCGTCC
>NZ_JBIAPT010000038.1:0-58803 GCF_042888425.1 Streptomyces sp. NPDC002889 | reverse complement strand
CACCCCGGTCGGAACCGGCAGAGCCACCCTTCCGCGGGTTGGAATAACGGTCGTTCGTGCGAGTCGTGCGGTTCATGCAGAACCTTTCCTCGATACGGCACGCATCGAGGAATCCTCGCAGCATTGAGCAGCGCAGAGAATCGCAGGACCGAGCCGAATAAGATACGAAAGTGAATTCGGCCGATGAGAATACCCGGTGTCCGAGTGGCCGAAATGTATGGCCCGATCCGGGCCGAGAAAGCAGTACGCCGGGAAGAGAATTCCGGCGAGCCTGGATGCGGAAACCTGGGGGCAGCACATCCATCCCTACGATGGGACGGGCGCCCCGCGGATCGCTCCGCCGGCGAAAAGGTCGCGGCACGACGGAGGGGCTGCGCCCCGGAAAAAGCACGAGCCGAGGCCCGCACCCCAAGGTGCGGGCCTCGGCTACGAAATGCGCGTCAGCGTCAGGCGGGAACGATGTTCTCCGCGGTCGGGCCCTTCTGGCCCTGCGCGATGTCGAAGCTCACCTTCTGACCTTCCTGAAGCTCACGGAAACCCTGGGCGGCGATGTTCGAGTAGTGGGCGAACACGTCAGGGCCGCCACCGTCCTGCTCGATGAAGCCGAAACCCTTTTCCGCGTTGAACCACTTCACGGTGCCAGTAGCCATGTCATATCTCCTTCGGGGCAGTGCCCAGAGGTCCGCACTGTGCGAACCTCGAGTCGCCGCGATGATCGCCCCGCCCGGAAGACACCGGAAATACTGAAGCGCTCCCACAGGCATAAAGAACCAGCGAAAGCACTTGGAGTTTTGGGAACCACAACTGCAACTGAGATCCACAGTAGCATGGCACGACCGGCCACCCGCACAGAATTAGTCCCCCTGCCGGTTCGGGCCAGAAACCCTTACGGCACGACGCATCCATTTCTGTATTTGCGGGCACAGGTATTGGCAAGCACCGAGAACAAATTTTACGCTGCCGAACCTTTCCGTGGGCGCGGCTCCTCGGTCCTGATCCTCCGGAGAATCGGATGTCCGGCGACCGTTCGTCTTCTCACGCGGCGGGTCCGCACGTCCAGGTGGCACACCATGTACCGGGTGACGCCACCCGGTACGTCTTAGTATGAAATGCGGATGTACAGGTGCATACCACCGCCGCAGCAGAGGGAGGACCCGTGACTGCTGAGGCTCACAGGACCGAAGAGATCCCCGGTAGGGTGCGCGGCCCCGGGAGCGCCGGCACACCCCGGTATCTTCCCGTCTCCGAGCACGGGCTGATCGGGGATCTGCGCAGCGCCGCTCTCGTGGGCACGAACGGCACCATCGACTGGTACTGCTGCGCCCGCTTCGACGCTCCCAGCGTCTTCGCCTCGATTCTCGACGCCGAGAAGGGAGGCAGCTTCGAGCTCGCTCCGGACGTGCCGACCGACACGAAGCAGTTCTACTTCCCCGACACCAATGTGCTCATCACCCGCTTCTTCGCGGACGACGGGGTGGGCGAGATCCAGGACTTCATGCCGATCGTCGACACCTCGCGCGAGGCCGACCGGCACCGGCTGATCCGCAGGGTGGTCTGCGTCCGAGGATCACTGCCCTTCCGTGCCTACGTGTCACCCCGCTTCGACTACGGGGCCGAGCCGCACACCGTCCGTACCGAGCACGACTGCCCGGTCTTCGAGTCGGCTTCGCTCAGCCTGGCACTGACGTCCAGCGTGCCGGTCGAGAACGACGGCCGGGACGTATGGTCGCTGTTCAAGCTGCACGAAGGCGAGAGCGCTGTCTTCGCGCTCGACCAGGTCGGGGGCGAGGTGGCCCCTCGGGCCTGCGCCGTCGCCGAGGCGGCCGAGCTGTTCGAGGCCACCGTGCGGTACTGGAGGCGGTGGCTTTCCACGTCGCGCTACCGCGGCCGCTGGCGCGAGATGGTGCACCGCTCCGCCCTGACCCTCAAGCTGCTCACCTATGCGCCGACCGGCGCCATCGTGGCCGCACCGACGACGAGCCTGCCCGAGCAGATCGGCGGCGAACGGAACTGGGACTACCGCTACGTCTGGATCCGCGACGCCGCCTTCTGCGTCTACGCGCTGCTCCGGCTGGGTTTCACCGACGAAGCCCAGGCCTTCATGCGCTTCCTGATCGAGCATGCCTATCTCTCGTCCCCCGGCAAGGAGCGCAGCACGGGTCCGCTGCAGATCATGTACGGCATCGACGGCCGCCGCGACCTGCCCGAGCGGAAGATGGCCCATCTCGAGGGCTATCGGGGCTCCGCCCCCGTGCGCGTCGGCAACGACGCTGTCGGCCAGCTGCAACTGGACATCTACGGCGCGCTCATCGACTCGATCTACCTCTACGACAAGTGGGGAGAGCCGATCTCCAGCGCCCACTGGGACACCGTCTGCGATCTGGTCGACTGGGTCTGCGAGAACTGGGACCAGCCCGACGAAGGCATCTGGGAGACGCGCGGCGGGCGCAAGAACTTCCTCTACTCGCGCCTGATGTGCTGGGTGGCGATCGAACGGGCGATGCGCATGGCGCAGCGCCGGGGGCTGCCCGCCGACATGACACGCTGGGGCCGGGCTCGGGACTCCATCTACCGCCAGATCATGCGGCGTGGCTGGTCGGCCGAACGGAACGCGTTCGTCCAGCATCTCGACGACGAGGTCCTCGACGCCTCCCTCCTGATGATGCCGCTGGCCAAGTTCATCTCTCCGACCGACCCGAAATGGCTCTCCACCCTGGACGCGCTGGGCGAGGAGCTGGTTTCCGACTCCCTGGTCTACCGCTACGACCCGCAGGCCAGCCCGGACGGACTGCGGGGCGAGGAGGGCACGTTCTCGATCTGCTCCTTCTGGTACGTCGAGGCACTCAGCCGCGCCGGGCGCACGGAGGACGCCCAGCTCGCCTTCGAGAAGATGCTCACCTACGCCAACCATCTCGGCCTGTACGCGGAGGAGATCGGCCACACCGGCGAGCAGAAGGGCAATTTCCCGCAGGCGTTCACGCATCTGGCGCTGATCAGCGCGGCCTTCAACCTCGACCGGGCGCTGGGCTGAACAGCGCACGGGCGGGAGCGGTCCGCTTCGTTGCGGGGCAGTCGGCCGTCAGGTGCTGCCGGCAGTCGGGCCGCGGCTGCGGGGGCGCGCCGAATCCCGCAGGGTGGAGAACATGCACCTGTTGCTGACGTCGGACACGCACATGCCCAAGCGCGCGCGTGAGCTGCCCGCACCACTGCTGGACGGCATCGAGCACGCGGATGTGGTGTTCCATGCCGGAGACTGGGTCGACGTGCCGACGCTCGAGCTCCTGGAGGCACGGGCGTCCAGGCTCGTCGCGGTGTACGGCAACAACGACGGACCCGAACTGCGTTCCCGGCTGCCCGAAGTGGCCCGGGTCGAACTGGACGGCATCCGCTTCGGAGCCGTCCATGAGACCGGCTCCGCCCAGGGCCGTGAGCGCAGATGCGCCGAACGCTTCCCCGATCTGGATGTCCTGGTGTTCGGGCATAGCCACATCCCGTGGGACACGACGGCTCCCAGTGGTCTGCGGCTGCTCAACCCGGGCTCTCCGACCGACCGTCGGCGGCAGCCCCACTGCACGTACATGACTGCAGAAGTGGTCGACGGGCGGCTGGCTGAAGTTCGCCTGCATTGCCTGTGACCCGGAAAGAACGCGGCGTGCTGGGCAATCGCCCTCATCGAAATTCAGCCAGAAGCGCCGGGCCGACTGTGCACAATCGACAGTCTCGAGAGCCGTTTCCTCGCGCCCGTGCCCTCGGGGCACGGCGGAGTGGGACATCCCAGTTCCACCATGAATCGACCACGACCGGGCGCAACCCCTCAGGGAAGTTCTGCTATTGAGGCACCGCCGATGCATGCACGCCGGCATTCAGTCGCCATTTCGATCGCTGTTTTTCGGCCATCACACACGGCAACCCTTCATGAGCGACGAGTGGTGATCATCACAGGCCGGCAGCGTGAGGCCTCCGCGAGCGGTGCGCTAACGTCATCGAGCAGCGCATCCGATGTCCGGGACTCCATGAAGCGGGACCAGGCCGGACCGGCGGTGAAACCAGAATGTATTGAGGCCTTCACCGGAAACCAACGCGACACAGATAGAGGTTTCCTGACACCTGTTCACCTTCCATCGCCTCGGTGCGCCGCGTGAAGAAGAAACCATCAGGAGAGGTTTGTGTACAACAGTCGCTTGGAGTCCATCGGGGTGTATCTCCCCCCGGCGGTCATGAGTACTCCGGAACTCCTCACTCGCATGGAGAAAGCGCCGGAATTCGACCTCTTCAAAATTACCGGAATGGCCGAGCGCCGTGTCGCGGACGACACCGCTGACGTTCCCGAGGACTGCCTCACCATGGCAGTCTCGGCAGCCCGCGACTGCCTGGACCGCTCGCGCTACGCTCCCGAGGAGATCGACATCGTGATCTCCTGCTCCATCAGCCGCACGACGGACGGCCGACGCCAACAGTTCGAGCCGTCGCTCGCCCACCGGGTCGCTCAGGAGCTCGGCGCGAGCAGTGCCATCCACTTCGACGTCTCCAACGCCTGCGCGGGCATGATGACCGGCGTCTATCTGCTGGACCGGATGATCCGTGCCGGCGAGGTACGCAGCGGCCTGGTGCTCAGCGGGGAGCACATCACCCCGATCGCTCTCACCGCCGCGCGCGAGATGGAGGACAGCCGGGATCCCCAGTTCGCGTCCCTCTCCGTCGGCGACTCGGCCGTCGCCGTGGTCGTCGACCGGGCCACCGACGACGCGGACGTCATTCACGACGTCGAGCTGATGACCTGCTCGGAGTACTCACATCTGTGTCTGGGCATGCCCAGCGACGACACCGGCGATATGGCCATGTACACGAACAACCACGAGATGCACGCCGAGGACCGCCTGTCGCTGTGGCCGACGTTCCACCGCGACAAGCTGGCCGACGGCGGTCGTCAATTCGCCGACGAGGGATACGACTTCATCGTCCAGCACCAGGTCGGCAGCCGGTTCATCGACTTCATGAACCGCGTGGGCGAGAACATCTTCGGCACGCCGATGCCCCAGTCGCTCTCGGTCGTCGAGAGGTTCGCCAACACCGCGACCACGTCCCACTACCTGGTGCTGCATCAGGCACTCGCGGAACGCCGTATACCCAAGGGGTCCAAGATCCTCCTGGTGCCCGCCGCCTCGGGCGTGGTGACCGGATTCCTCTCCGCGACCGTCTCCTCCCTGGAGGTATGACCATGGCCACCGTCATCACCTCCACCGCACTCGTCCCGGCCGACGACAGCGGCAGCGCGATCGGGTACGCGGCCTCGGCCGGCAGCGCGTGCCTCCAACACGCCGGGCTCACGCCCGCGGACGTCGACGTTCTGATCAACGTCGGTGTCTATCGCGATTCCAACATCTCCGAGCCGTCCGTCGCGGCTCTCATCCAGAAGCGCATCGGCATCAACCTGGACTACCTGCATGCCACCGACAGTCGGGCCGCGTTCTCGTTCGACCTGATGAACGGTGCGTGCGGCGTGCTCAACGCAGTCCAGGCCGGCAGTGCGCTGCTGGCAGCCGGCAGCGCCCGTCGGGTGCTGGTGGTCTCGGCCGACACACACCCCTCGATGGACCCGGCCAAGGCGGGCACTACCGAGTTCCCGTACGCGAGCACGGGCGCGGCACTGCTGCTGGAACGCAGCGACGACGCCCGGGGCTTCGGCCGGGTGCACCACCGCTCGCTGCCGGGCGCGCTCGGTGTCAACGGGTACCTGCCACTCCACGAGGCCGCCGGCGAGGGCCGGAACACCGTTGTCGTCCACCGCGACGGCGGGGTGCTGGAGCGGATGCTCGATCTGGCCGTCCACTCGGTACGCGGTGCCCTGGCAGCCGAGTGCGGCGGGGACGCCGCGCAGGCTCCGACGGCCCTGGACCGCACGCTGCTGATCACCTCTCAGCCGTCGCCCGACTTCGCGTCCCGCCTCTCCAAGCGCCTGGGACTGGCCTCCGATGCCGCCGTCACCGTCGAAGGCCTCACAGGCGACCCGCACACCTCGGCACTCACCTACGGCTTCCGGCAGGCGCAGGACTCAGGCAGGTTCGCGGGCCATGACCGGATCCTCTTCCTCGCCGTCGGCGCGGGCCTGAGCTCGGCCGCCTCCCTCTACCGCCTGACCGGCGACACCGAGAAAGTCGCGCACTGATGCCCGGCACCAGGACCGGAGTGCGCCCGGACGCGTCCTTGGCCGAACTGCTCGCGCGGCACGCCGGCCGTACGCCCGACAAGGCAGCCGTCATCCATCCCGACGACCGGCCCGCGTCGGCCGGCCGAGGCACCTACACCTCGATCGACTACGCCGGGCTCGCCGCCCAGGTCACCTCGTGCGCCGCAGGTCTCAGGGCCCACGGCATCGGCCGCGGTACCCGTACAGCCCTGCTGGTGACTCCCGGCGCCGACCTGCTCACCCTGGTCTTCGCGTTGATGCACATCGGCGCGGTTCCGGTGGTGGTCGACCCCGGCATGGGGCTGGGCCGCATGCTGGACTGCATCCGCCGGGTTGGGGTCCAGGCCTTCATCGGCGTAGCGTCCGCACACGTCCTGCGGCGTCTGCGCCCACGTGCCTTCGCCGGAGTGCGGAGCCTGATCAAGGTGGGCCGCGGGAGCGGTAACGGCCTCGAGAAGCTGATCGCCCTCGGTGCACGCATGCCGCAGCTGCCTCCGCCGGACTCCGGGCCGGACGACCTGGCGCTGATCGGCTACACCACCGGCAGTACCGGCCCGGCCAAGCCGGTCGAGATCACCGTCGGCATGCTGCAGGGAATGGCGTACGGCATCGAGGCCGGCCACTTCACCGCCGACATGACCACCACCCTGGTCACGCTGCCGCTGATGGGTGTGTTCGACCTCGCGGCGGGCCGCACGGTGGTGGTGCCGAAGATGAACATGGGCCGGGTCGGCGCCGCCGATCCCGCGCTGCTCACCGACGCGATCCAACGCTTCGGCGTGAACGCCATGTTCGCCTCCCCAGCAGTGCTGGGCCCGTTCTCGGCCCATCTGGCGGGGACGGACGCCCGAGTGCCCTCACTGCGCCTGATCGTCTCCGGTGGCGCTCCCGTGACACCTGGGCTGATGAGCGCGCTTCGCGCCGTACTGCCGGACGAGGCACGGGTGTTCAGCACCTACGGCTCCACCGAGGCGCTCCCGATGGCACTTGTCGAGAGCAGGGAGGTCCTGGCAGGACCGGCCGAAGGACCGGCGGAGGGCCTGGGGGTCTGTGTGGGCCGGCCCGCACCCGGCACATCGGTCCGCACCATCGAGGTGAACGACGGGCCGGTCCCCCACTGGACGCCCGAACTGGCGTTGGCAGGCGATGAACTGGGCGAGATCGTGGTCAGTGGACGGGCGGTCAGCCCGCGCTACTTCCAGTCCCCCGAGGCCGACGCCGAGCACAAGATCCGGGACGGCGGGCGCCGTTGGCACCGCACCGGTGACGTCGGATGGATCGACGGTGAGGGACGCATCTGGTTCTGCGGACGCAAGAGCCACCGTGTCCGCACCGCGAGCGGCGACCTGCACACGGTGCGCTGCGAAGGCGTCTTCCATACCCATCCGCAGGTGAAGCGCACGGCACTGGTGGGCTTCGGCCCGCACGGCGAGCAGCGGCCCGTGCTGTGCGTGGAGCTCGCACCGGGCACCGAGCGGGAGCAGTGGCCCCGGATCGAGGGCGAGTTGCGGGCGTTGGGCGCGAACAACGCGGCGACCAAGGCGATCTCGGACTTCCTGCCGCACCCCGCGTTCCCCGTCGACGTCCGCCACAACTCCAAGATCCGCAGGGAGTTGCTGGCCGGCTGGGCCGAGGACCAGCTCACCGGAAGCCGTCGCCCGAGCGCCACCGACCGGGCACTGCGCGTCGTCCCGTTGCTCGGGTGGGCCTACCTGGCGGCCTGGCCCCTGCTCCCCTGGGACCATGTGGCGCTGACCGCCCTGTGGTGGGTCGACGCCTTCCTGAGCGTCGTCGTCCATGCGGCCCAGATACCGTCCGCGCTGCGCGCGGAGCAGGAACTCGCGACCGGCCGCAGGCCAGGGGCGACGGCCGCGCTCACGATGCTGTTCGGAGCGACGTGGTGGCGCCGGCGCGGCCGCACGGCAGAGGAGGTTGCCGCGTGAAGGTGCTGGTGACGGGCGCGTCCGGATTCCTGGGCAGCCACATCGTCGATGCCTGCGTACGCGCCGGCGACGAGGTGCGGGTCCTTGTCCGCGAAGAGAGTGATCCGAGCTATCTGCACACCGTCCCCGGCGTCGAGTTCGCGTACGGGGATCTGCGTGACGCCACATCCCTGCGCCGGGCCACGGACGGCATCGATGCCGTGCACCACAGCGCGGCCCGGGTCACGGACCGGGGCACCCGGGCACAGTTCCGGGACGAGAACGTCGCGGGCACCGAGCGCCTCATGTCGGCGGCTCAGCAGGCCGGGGTACGACGCTTCGTGTTCATCAGCAGCCCGAGCGCACTGATGGGCATACGCGGCGGCGATCAGCTGGACATCGACGAGAGCGAGCCCTTCCCCGCGCGCCACCTCAACCTCTACTCCGAGACCAAGGCCGCCGCGGAGCGTCTGGTCCTGGCTGCGGATCGCCCGGACTTCACCACTGTCGCGCTGCGCCCCCGCGCCGTGTGGGGCCCGCGTGACCACTCCGGCTTCATGCCACGCCTGATCGCGAAGATGATGACAGGAAGTCTGCCCGATCTCTCCGGCGGCAGACCGGTGTACGCCTCACTGTGCTACTGCGAGAACGCCGCCGATGCCTGTGTGCGGGCGGCGCGCGTCGACGGTGTGGGCGGCCGGGCGTACTTCGTCGCCGACGAGAAGCCGGTGGAGATCTGGAGCATGCTCGCGCTCCTCGCCGACCGTTTCGGCGGCAGGCGGCCGACCCGACAGGTTCCCCAAGGTCTGCTGCGCGCGCTCGCCTTCACGGCGGACATGGTCTGGAAACTGCCGCCGCTCGCCAAGCGCTCCTCGCCACCGCTCTCCCGTTACACGCTGGCCCTGCTGACCCGTTCGGCGACGTACGACACATCGGCGGCGCGGCGGGATCTGACTCCGCCGCTCGTGGACCACGAAGCCGGGATGGCCCAGCTGGAGTCCTGGATCGACAGCATCGGCGGCGTCGGCGAGTTCATCAGAAAGGTGCAGTAGTCATGAGCGCGCAGCATGCCGTCACGGGCAGCGGTACCGGCGTCCGGGCCGGCTTCCGCCGGCCTGTCTCCGCGACCGAGTGGTCCTATCTGGCCGCCACCCGCCTGGGTGAGCTGCTGGTGCTCCAGCTGGTGGTCGAGGGCACCGGGCCGATCGACGCCCTCGCCCTGAGCCGGGCCGTGGCCGAGGCCTCGGCGACCTGCCCGGGATCGCGGCTGGTACGGCGCGGCAGGATGTGGGTGGACAGTGGACGTCCGGCCCGGGTCGTGGTGGCCGAGGGCAGGGGCTTCGACCGCACAGCACTCACGGGACTTCCGGAACTCACCGGCCCGCTGGCCGAGTCGGAGGGCAGCCCCGGATGCGAAGTGCTGCTGCTCGCGGGAGAGCCGAGCACCGTGATCTTCCGCGCCTCCCACGCCGTGATGGACCTCAAGGGTGCGGCAATGTGGGCGGCCGAGGTGTTCCGCGCTCTGCGCGGTGAACCGCTGCACGGCGCCGCGGACTTGCTGGCCGACTACGCGTTGCTGGACAGGGTGGGCCGGACCGGGTGGCGGCCTCGCCTCGGGCTCGACCAGCGCTCACCGCTGGGCGGCCGCGCGGGGAACGGCTCGGTGTGGCGGCGGCGTACGGTTGCGGGCCGGCACTCGGCCCTGGCCGCGAAGGTGGCGGCCGCGGTCGCCGGAACCGTCACAGGCCCGGCGGCCCGGATCATGGTCCCGGTGGATCTGCGGCGTCATGCTCCCGGCGTGTCGTCGACGGCCAATCTGGCCCTGCCGGTTTTCCTCGACATCCCGGCCGGCCAGAGCACGGACGCGGTCCAGGGGCGGTTGCTCACAGCGCTGGCGTCCCGGCAGGAACTGGCGGCCGGGGCGGAAGCGGCACTGGCCCGCCTGCCGCTGCCCGCGGCCGCGGCGTTGGTCGGCGCCTCGCGTGCCGCAGCCTCGGCACGGCACCGGTATCTGGCATCGGCCATCGTGTCCAACGCCGGCCGGCTGGCACCCGCGGATTTCAGCACCGGGGAGTTCATCGCGAGCACCGTGTACGCCCTTCCGGTGCATGCGCCCCTGATTCCGGTCAGCATCGCGCTGCTGGAACTGCCCGAGCACACCGAGCTGGTGATCTCCGCCCGGGGGGCGGCGGACGTCGGCGAGCGCTGCGAGGTGCTGCTGGACCGCATCGAGTCCGCGCTGGGCACCGCCGCACCCGCCCCGTACCCACGGCCCATGGCACGGCAGCAGGAACCCGGCGCTGCCGAACTCCTGCTCGCACCCGGCCCCGGCGGGTTTCCTTCGCTGGACACCACAGTGGTGCGGCTCTTCCGGGAACAGGCCGCCCGCCGTCCGGACGCACCCGCTGTGCTCGGCGACGACCTGCAATGGTCGTACACGGATCTGGATCGCCGCTCCGACGCCGTCGCGGCCGAACTGCTCACCCGGGGAGTCGGGCGCGGCGAGGTCGTCGGTGTCCTGGCGGACCGGTCGGCGCTCGGTCTGGCCGGAGTGTGGGGCGTTCTCAAAGCCGGCGCGGCCTTCCTTCCCATCGACGTACGCAATCCCGCGCGCCGGGTCGAGGAGTTGCTGCACGACGCGCAGGCCCGCTTCTGTCTCGCGGAGGCGAGCGCGTGTGCCAAGGCTGGGGGAAGCGACTGCACGACGATTCTCCTCGAGGACGTCGCACGTGCCGACGCGACCGTCGACGAGCGACAAGGAGCGATCCTCACGGCTGCCGCTCCCGGCCCGGACGATCTGGCGTACGTCATCTACACCTCGGGTTCCACCGGCAAGCCCAAGGGCGTCCAGATCGAGCACCGCAGCCTGGTCAACGTCGTCGGCTGGATATCCCCCTTCATGCGCTGTGACGAGGAGACCCGGGCCGCGTACTCCTTCTCCCCCGGCTTCGACCTCTCGGTCATGCAGATCTTCCCGCCCCTGCTGCACGGCGGTGCCGTCGTACCGGTGCCCGGCGAACTCGACCACGTCAAGCTGCGCGAGATGTTCTCCGGACGGCAGGCCAACACCCTCGGGTTGACACCGACCCACCTCGACCTGGCCGCACGCCTCGGCATCCGCCCCGCGGGCATCCGAGCCCTCCAGGTCGGCGGCGAGAACCTCACGACCGCCGCCGGCAGCCGGGCACGCGCGTCCTTCGGACCCGACTGTCTGTTCGTCAACATCTACGGCCCCACCGAAGCGACGGTGGCCTGCACTGTCGCCGTCGTCGGCGACAGCACCGGGCGCGCGTCCACACCGATCGGCGTACCGGTGCACCGCACCTCCGTGGCCGTACTGGACGAGCAGGGCAACGAGGTCCCGGACGGCGAGTTGGGCGAACTCCATGTGACCGGCGTCCAACTGGCTCGCGGCTACCTCCGCCGCCCCGACCTGACGGCCGACCGGTTCGTGCACCTCCCGGACGGTCGGCGCGCCTACCGCACGGGCGACCTGGTGCTCCGCCTGCCCGACGGGCAGCTGGAGTACGCGGGCCGGATCGACTCCCAGGTGAAGATCCGCGGTCACCGGGTCGAGCCGGGCGAGGTCGAGGCAGCGCTCACCGCTCTGCCGGACATCGCGCAGGCCGCGGTGGTCGCCCGCCGCAGGAACGACACCGGCGCGCAAGCGCTGTGCGCCTTCGTGGTGCCGGCCGGTGGTGCGGCTGCCCTCGACGAGGCGGCCGTACGGGCGGATCTGGAGCAGTCGTTGCCTTCCCACCTGGTGCCCTCGGTGGTGCGTGCGCTCCCCTCGCTGCCGGAGACATCCAGCGGCAAGACGGACCGCAATGCGCTGCCGAATCCTTTCGACGCGGTCGCCGAGCCGGACACGTCCCACGCCGGGGAAACGCCCGATACGGCACCGAAGCCTCCCCGGGCCGACGACGGTCCGGGACCCGGGATCGCAGCGGTGACGGCCGTGATCTGGGCCCGCATCCTGCACTGCGAAGCGACGGACCTCGATTCCTCGTCCGACTTCCACACGCTGGGCGGCGACTCACTCGCCGTCCTGGAGATGCTGTCGGCAATCGGCGAAGAGTTGCTGGGGCGAGACGTGGAGCAGCAGTTCCTGGTCCAGCTCGGGTCCCTCAGTGAGAAACTGACGCTCGGCCGGGTCGTCGAGAGCGTCGAAGCGCTGCGGAGCACGTCGTGATCTTCGTCGGAGAGGGCGCGCTGCTCTGGCGCGCCGTGCAGCACACACTCGACAGCAACCTGCCCGTGGACCTGGTCTGCGGCCCTCCATCCGCCGCACGGGCCGCTCGGCCTGATGTTCCCTTTCGTGCGGTCGCGAACGTCAATTCCATCGCCGCCGAACTGGTCGCCGCCGGCACGGACGGCGTCGTCTGGTCGCTCAACAACCGAATGATCTTCCGCGCGCCGGTGCTGTCCTCCGGACTGCGCATCCTCAACATCCATCACGGCCCCCTGCCCGCCTATCGGGGGCTGCCCGAAGTGGCGCTGGTGTACGCGATGCTGAACGGTGAGCGGGAGTTCGCCGCGACACTCCACCAGGTGGACGAGGGCATCGACACCGGCCCCACTCTGGCCGCGGACTCCTATCCGATCGGCCCGGACGAGCCGTACCACGTGGTGCTGCGCCGCGGACTGCGAACCTGCCACCGGCTTTTCGAGCGCTGTATGCCCCTCGTGGCGGCCGATCCCGCCTGGGCCGGCGAGCCCACCCGGCCCGTCGGCGCCGACGACGGCGGCTACTTCGGCCGCAAGGCATTGGACCGCCTGCCCCAGCACCGCAGCCACCCGAACTTCACGCGCGCCACCGACCTGGGTTTCCTGGCCGGGTACTTCCCGGAGCTCGCCACAGCCCTGCGATGAACTGGGGCTCTGCCGGCTCATATCGAACGGCTGAGGAACGAGCCGGACGTCGAAAGGCGGTCCCGGCGGGTGGACTCGGAGAGCGTCCCCACGACCCGGGTGTGGCCGGTATGGCGCGGGCGGGCAGCCGGAAGCCTGTTGCGCCGGCTGCGGCCGGGCGTACGCACCATCAACGGCATCGTCCGGCGGCAGCTGCGGCACCGCCCGCACACAGCCGCGGGCCGACGGCCGCGGGCGGGGACGGCGGCAGACCGTTGCGACGCGGTCAGGGGCGGACTACTGGAGGGGTCCGCCGGGCCGGTGACCCTGTGCGCGGTAGAGGTCGCGGATCAGGGCGATCTCCGCTCCGTGGTGCAGCAGTTCCTGGTTGACCCACCAGACGATGTCCATGAAGAGGTCGTCCGGGTCACTGCCGTGGGGGTAGCTGCAGTGCCCGACGGTGTCGAGCGCGGCGTCGTCGACGCCCAGCAGCGCGTTCCGCCACGCCGCCGCGCCCTCCTCGAAGGCTGTGATCGCCCCGGCGGCGGCCGCCCTGACGTGATAGTCGTCCCGTGTCAGCGTGGCGCTGCCGGCCGTATGGTCCGCGCGAAGGGTCAGCAGTTCGCTGAGGTGGCTCAAGCGCCACGCGATGGTGGTGAACGGCGGCGGCGAAGGGTGTGGGGCGGGCGTGGCATCGCGTCCCCATTCGCCCGCGCCGACCAGGACGGTCGCGCGTGGTCCCGGCCCTGCCGAGCGTCGGCGGACCGACCAGCAGTCGGGCACCGGTTCCCAGAGGTACTCCTCGTCCGTCATGAGGCCGACTTCGACATCCACGCCGTTTCCGCTGTCCATGACCGGACCGCCCATACGGTCGACGAGTCGCTTGCGTGCGAAGTCGAACTGCTCCAGCAACGGGATCAGGCGTGGCGGTGTCGACATCGGAGGACTCCTGTGGTGGCCGGCCGGGCTGGAGGCGCTCTTGATCTGCCCGTCCGCACCCTGTCACAGCAGCTTCGACACCGCGCTTCATTTTCTGCCCACCGGCCATCGCCCCGCTGGGTCAAGGATGCTGACGCTCACTCAGGTGCGCGGGGCGGTCCTACGAGGCGTCGTCCACCGGTTCCACGACGAACACCGGGATCTTGCGGTCCGTCTTGTTCTGGTAGGCGGCGTAGTCGGGGTACGCGGCGACCGCGCGCTCCCACCACAGGGCCTTCTCGTCTCCGCTGACCTCCCGGGCGATCATGTCCTGGCGCACCGGGCCGTCCTGCAGTTCGACCCGGGGGTCGGCGACCACGTTGTGGTACCAGACGGGATGTTTCGGCGCGCCACCGAGCGACGCGACCACCGCGTAGCGGCCGTCGTGCTCCACCCGCATGAGCGGCGTCTTGCGGATCTTGCCGCTCTTGGCGCCACGGGTGGTCAGCACGATGACGGGCATGCCCCGCATCGTCGTCCCCTTGGTGCCGCCCGAGCTCTCGTACAGCTCGACCTGATCGCGCACCCACTTCTCGGTGCTCGGCTCGTACTCACCCTCGAGAGGCATGACATGCTCCCCATCGGTTGTCGGAGACGGTCATTCTAGGTTCGTTCACGGCCTGAGGCTGCCGACCACGTCGGCGGTGGCGGCGATGCCCTCCTGGATGCTCGGCGCCATGCTGGTGCCGGCGAGGAAGAAGCCGAGCAGGGCGCAGACCACCGCATGCGACATCTTCAGGCCGCCGTTACGCAGAAAGATCACTGCGAGTACGAGCAGGAACAGCACCAATGAGATCGAAATGGCCATCGCCAACCTCCTTTGCCGCGTCGGGAATGCGGCATTCGGCGGCCAGTGTCGCGTAGTTGAGGGCCCGTACGGCCGACTGGCGTGTCCGCCGTACGGGTGACTGTTCTCAGTGGTCGTGGACGCGCAGGAAGGTTTCGAGACCGGCGAGGTCGTCGGTGTTGAGGTGGTCGACTCCAGCGGCGAGCAGCTCGAGCCACAGCGCGTCACGTTCGGGTCCGGGCGCGTCGGGGGTGGCCCAGAAACGGACGCGCCGGCCGTCGGCGTGGGCGGTGTCGACGAGCGTGCGCAGCTTCTCGCGCTCGGCGGCCGGGAAGGGGCCGCTGCCGAGCCAGCTGAAACTCTGCGTCCAGTTGCTCGAGATCAGCGGAATGAAGGAAGCCGGTGCGGGTTCGGCGGCGGTCAGGTCGTCGAGGCGGCCGTCGTAGAACGCGTAGCGGACCGGCTGCGCCTCCATGGGAGCGCGGGCCGTGCGGTCGCCGGAGACGACCGCGGTCACTGCGCCGAGGCGGACGTGCCCGTACGCGTAGCCGCTCAGCATCCTCCGGTAGGAGCGCAGCTGACGGTCGAGTTCGAGGTAGGCGGCGACCCCGTCGGTCTTGATGTCGATCAGCAGCTGCACGGGACGCCGGTAACCGCGGTGAACGAGGCCGTGGTTGGCGCGAACCCGGGCGAGCAGCGGGTCGAGGTAGAGGGAGCGCAGGGTGCGGGTGGGGTCGAGGCCGGCCGGTTCATGGGCGACGAGCAGGTCCCCGTTCACCAGGAAGATGTCGGCCTCGACGCTGGTGAAACCGTGTGCCAGGGCGTTGTGCAGGGGCCGTTCGTGCAGATAGTCGTTGTGCGCGTGGGCCCGGCGCAGGGGCTGCGGGCGGGCACTGCGGTCGCTGCGCTCGGCGGCCTCGGCGTAGGCGGGCGCTGCGACTGCTCCGGCCAGCGCGGCGGCGAGGGTGGTGACGACTCTGCGACGGGTGGTCAGCACGATGGTGCCTCCGGGCTCTGCGGGTCGGGAGGGACATCGGCGAGTATCCGACGGGAGCGGCCCAAGGGGCAGGGCAGCGCGAAGAGTTCGGCCATCTGTCATGTGCCGGCGAACTGCGCACGGCACGTGTGGGGGTCGAGCACGACGCAGGCCGCCGCACTTTGTCGGTGCGGCGGCCTGCGGAGTGGTGAGTCGCTCGGCTACGGGGCCTGGAGGTCGACGAGACCCGCAAGCGTCTCCTTGTGGCGGCCGGGCGTACCCAGTGCGATCTCGGCGGACTTGGCGCGCTTGAGGTAGAGATGCGCGGGGTGTTCCCAGGTCATACCGATGCCGGCGTGCAACTGCACGCACTCCTCGGCCGCGTGCACCGCGACCCGGGAGCAGTAGGCCTGTGCGACGGAGACCAGCAGCGCGGCCTCCGCACTGCCGGTGGCCAGTGCGTCCGCGGCGGCGCGGGCGGCCGCGCGGGCCGAGACGACCTCGAGCCACAGCTGCGCCATCCGGTGCTTCAGCGCCTGGAAGGAGCCGATGGGACGGTTGAACTGATGGCGTTCACGGGTGTACCGCACCGTCTCGTCCAGGCACCATTCGGCGACACCCAGTTGCTCGGAGGCGAGCAGACCGGCACCGGCGAGCAGACCGCGGCGTACGGCAGCCTCGCCCGCCTCCGCGTCCGCGAGCCGGACGGCGCCCGTGAAGGCGCCCGGTGAGATCGCGGCGAGCGGCCGGGTCAGATCGAACGCGGTCTGCGGCTCCACCGTGATCCGTGAGGTCTCCACCGCGTACAGTCCGTCGGACTTCAGCACCAGGAGTACATCGGCGGTCACCGCGTCCGCGACGCCGGTGATCCGGTCGGCGTCGACGGGCAGCGGGCCGTCCGCGCAGGCGGAGAGCGGGACGGCGAGCACGGCGGTACGGCGGCCGGCAGCCAGCGCGTCGAGCAGTGCTGCGACGTCGTCCGTCTCGGTGTTGAGTGCGAGCAGCGTCTCGGTCGCGATGACGGAGCTGGTGAGGTACGGCACCGGGACGACGCTGCGGCCCAGTTCCTCCAGCACGACGGCGGCCTCGCGGTGGCTCGCGCCCTGGCCGCCCAGCTTCTCGGGCACCAGGAGACCCGCGGCGCCGACCTCGGCGGCGAGGGACGTCCACAGTTCGGGGTCGTACGGCGTGCCGCTCTCGATCCGGCCCCCGACCAGGACGGCCGGGTCGGCGCGTGCGGTGAGCAGCGAGCGTACGGCGGCCCGCAGATCGGTCTCGTCCTCGGAATACAGCAGATCAGTCATCGCGCGAGATCCTTCCAGGCGATGTCCTTGTCGCTGCGCGGCTCGGCGGGCAGGCCGAGAACGCGCTCCGCGACGATGTTCAGCAGCACTTCGTTGGTGCCGCCTTCGATGGAGTTGCCCTTGGAGCGCAGATAGCGGTAGCCGGCCTCACGTCCGGTGAAGTCGACGAAATCGGGCCGGCGCAGGGTCCAGTCGTCGTACAACAGCCCTTCCTCGCCGAGGAGTTCGACCTCCAGGCCACTGATCTCCTGGTTGAGGCGGGCAAAGGCGAGCTTCATGCCGCTGCCCTCGGGGCCGGGCTGACCCGCGACGAGCTGCTGGCGCAGCCGTTCTCCGGCGAGCCGGGCGACCTCCGCCTCGACCCACAGCGTCAGGAGCCGCTGGTGGAGATCGTGGGTGCGCAGGTCGGGGCGCTCACGCCAGGTCTCGGCGATCGGGCCGATCATGCCGCCCTCGCGCGGCAGGCGCATGCCGCCGATCGAGACGCGTTCGTTCATCAGGGTGGTCTGGGCAACCCTCCAGCCCTCGCCGACCTCGCCGAGCCGGTGTGCGTCGGGGATACGCACATCGGTCAGGAAGACCTCGTTGAACTCCGCCTCGCCGGTGATCTGCCGCAGCGGCCGGACCTCGACACCGGGGTCGGTCATATCGCAGATGAAGTAGGTGATGCCCTGGTGCTTGGGCAGGTCGGGGTCGGTGCGTGCGATGAGGATCGCCCAGCGCGCCACATGGGCGCTGGAGGTCCACACCTTCTGCCCGTTCACGATCCAGTCGTCGCCGTCGCGCACTGCCCGGGTGCCCAGCGCCGCGAGGTCGGAGCCGGCACCGGGCTCGCTGAAGAGCTGGCACCACACCTCGTCGCCGACCCACAGGGGCTTGAGGAAGCGCTGCTTCAGGTCGTCGGAGCCGTACTGGAGGATCGTCGGCGCCGCCATACCGAGGCCGATGCCGAGACGGCTCGGATCGTTGTCGGGCGCGCCCGCGGCGGCGAGCTCGGCATCCACGACGGCCTGCAGGGAGCGCGCGGCGCCGAGACCGCCGAGGCCCTCGGGGTAGTGCACCCAGGCAAGTCCTGCGTCGAAGCGGGCCTTGAGGAAGTCGCTCCGGTCGGTCTCGGCCGGCGGGTGAGCTGCGAGCAACTCCTGGGTACGGCTGCGCAGTTCGGCGGCGTCCGTCATCGGGTCACCTCCTTGGGAAGAACGACGAGGCGCCCTGTGGTCGTGCCGTCGGCGACGCGCTGAACGGCGCCGGCCGCGTCCTTGAAGGCGACGCGCTCGCTGATGTGGGGCTTGATCAGGCCCTTCGCCGCGTACGCGGTGAGCGTCTCGTGGCAGCGCAGGATCGAGGCCGGGTCCTTCACGGCGTACAGACCCCAGTGCAGGCCCATGATCGAGTAGTTCTTGACCAGCGCGTGGTTGAGCGCGGGGGCGGGGATGTCGCCGCTGGCGAAGCCGACGATGACGATACGTCCCTCGAAGGCCACGCATTTGGCGGACTTGGTGTAGGCGTCGCCGCCCACCGGGTCGTAGATGACGTCTGCGCCGCGTCCGCCGGTCGCCTCCTTCACGGCGGCGACGATGTCGTCGCTGCGCCGGTCGATGACGACGTCGCAGCCGAGCTCGCGCGCCACGGCAGCCTTCTCGGCGCCGCCGACGACACCGATGACCGTGGCTCCGGCCGCCTTGCCGAGCTGGACGGCCGCACTGCCGACGCCGCCGGCCGCGGCGTGGACGAGGAGTGTCTCGCCCTCCTTGAGGCCGGCGCGGCGGTGCAGTCCGAACCAGCCGGTCTGGTAGCCGATGTGCATTGCGGCCGCTTCGGCGTCGTCGAGGGCCTCGGGTGCGGGCAGCAGGGCGGCGGTGTCCGCCACGATGTACTCGGCGAGGCCGCCGTGCGGCAGGGCGGGGTTGGCGATCACCCGGCGGCCGTCCTCGGTCTCGCCGCAGATCTCCACGCCAGGGGTGAAGGGCAGGGGCGGGCGGACCTGGTACTGGCCGCGGCACAGCAACGCGTCGGGGAAATTGATGTTCGCGGCCAGGACCTTGATCAGCGCCTGCCCCTCGCCCGGCGTGGGCCGGTCCACCTCTTCGAGCCGCATCACCTCGCTCGGCTCACCGTTCCGGTGCACTCGCCATGCCTGCATTTCAGGGCCTCCACAAACCGTAGGCGGTACTCGCTCCGCGCATACTAAGCGGTCGCTTGCCATCCGGGAAGACCCCTCACCCGCGCCCGGCCATCGCCCGCACGCGCGTCCCCTCCCCTGCGGACCGACCGGACTCGGCGACGCCACCGGCGCGTCGCCCGTGGGCCCGAATGCACGGCACCCTTGTGTCGGACTCAGCGGCCGAACAGTTCGAAGGTGACGGCGGGCCGGCCGCCGAAGCGCGCAGCCGCGCCCTGGGCCATGCCCGTCAGGAACCGGCGGCAGTACTCCTCGGGCGCCTGGTCCGTCAGTGCCTCGATATAGGTGCGGTGTGCCAGCAGAGAGCGTACGGAGCGTTCGAGGCCGGGGCTCGCGTCGACGGCGTGGGTGGGGTTGCTCGATCCGGCGACCGCCACCCATCGCACGCCGTTCCACGGCTCGAGGCCCTGATCGGAGATGAGTTCGGGGAAGATCCAGCGGTTTCCGGCGTCGCCGGCGGCGTCCAGTGTCGCCCGGCCCACCGCACGGTGGTCCGGTGTGTTCCAGGCCGTGCCGCCCCAGGTGTCCCGGTGGTTGAGCGTGATCACCAGCTCCGGGCGGTGCCGGCGGATGGCGGCCGCGATGTCCCGGCGCAGCCCGGTCCCGTACTCGATCACACCGTCCTCGTGGTCCAGGAACTCCACCGTGGAGACGCCGACGACCGCCGCGCTCGCCAATTGCTCGCGCTCGCGCAGCGGCGCACAGTCGGTCGGGGTGATGGTGTCGATGCCCGCCTCGCCCCGGCTGGCGAGGACGTAGACGACCTCCCGCCCGCCGTCGGTCCAGTGCGCGACGGCGGCGGCGCATCCGTACTCGAGGTCGTCCGGGTGCGCGACCACGGCCAGCGCGCGCTGCCAGTCGGCGGGCATCTCGTCGAGCTGTTCGGGCAGGTGGTCGCTCGCGTGATCGGTCATACGCGCAGGATACGTTCCCTGATCACCTGTCAGACCTCGCCCCGGGCAAGGGAAAGCAGCCGGTCGAGCACCCGCGGCCCGCCTGCGCGCACCCCGTCGTGCTCGTACTCGTCGGTGACCCAGGTGCGCAGACCGCGGACCGCGCGTGCCGTCTGCAGCGAGTGGGCGGTGTCGACGTACATGTCGTCGTGATACACGGCCGCCGCGACAGGCACCTGGTTGGCGGCCAGCGGGGCGGGGTCGTACAGCGGCGCCCAGTCGGTGCGGGCCGCCAGGATTTCAGCGCTCTCGCCCAGCGGGCGCAGGGCGGGGTCGACCTCGAAGTGCCAGGGGTGGATCGTCTCACCGGTGAACAGCAGCGGGCCGTCGCCCGACAGGGCCGCTGCCGCGTCGAACTGCGGGAACTCGGCCCGCACCCGCTCCGCCGCCCACCCCGTCGGCCTGCCGCCCTGGGCGTAGATCGCCTCGTGCAGCAATGCGTACAGCGGATGCCCGGCGAAGGAGAGGGTCGCGTGTACGGACTCCTGGAAGGCGTCGGAGAGCTGGTGGCCCGAGCCGGTGCGCACAAAGGCGTCCTCGAGCAGATAGTGCAGCCGGTGGGTGCCCTCCTCACCTCCGAGCAGAATCCCGAGGGACTGGAACGCCTCGGGGGTGAGCACATAGCCGCCGGGCAGAACGGTCTTGTGCTCCGCGAGGTGCACGGCGATGCGCCGTGCACGCTCCACGTCCTGCGGATAGCGGTCGTAGTGGGCCTCGACCTTGCGCTGGATGCGGGGGTAGGCGGCCCGGTAGACGTCGTCGGCGTGGGCGTCGAGGGAAGGCAGGCCGCCCGCGATCAGGACGGTGCGCAGTCCTTCCGGGGCGGCCACCAGATAGTGGGTGGCACAGAACCCGCCGAAGCTCTGGCCGAGTACGGTCCAGGGGGCACCGCCGGTGAGTTGCGGCCGGATCACCTCGCAGTCGCGCACGATGCTGTCGGTGCGGAAGAGCGCGAGCCGGTCGGCCTGGGCCTGCGACGCGCCCCACTGCGGCAGCGTCTGGCGGTTGAGCGGCGTGGAGCGGCCGGTGCCCCGCTGGTCCAGCAGCAGTACGCGGTACTCCTGCACCGCCCGCCCCAGCCAGGCCTGCCTGCCGACGAACCGCCGGGCGCCATGGCCCGGGCCGCCCTCGAGATAGACCAGCCACGGCAGGTCCGCACCCGCCCGGCTCGCGCCGACGACCTCGCGCCCGTACAGCTCGATCTGTTCCCCGGCCGGGTTCCGGTGGTCGAGCGGGACGGTGAAACGACGGTCGGTGAGGACGACTCCCGGCTGGCGGTAGCTGCTCAATGATGCTCCTGCTGCTGTTCCTGTGCGCCCCCGCCCGCCCAGTGGATCACAGTCGGGGGACGGGGACGCATCAGGGCCCGGCGCGCAGGCTCATCCCGCGGGAAACCGGTAGGCGTCCGGATCCGGTCGCGGACCGGACGCCGGCGGGCTTGAACGCGTCCGCGGCCCAGGCGCCGGGAGGCACCCGCGCGGGCGCCGGTCAGCAGGCCCCGGGCACGCCGAGCCGGCCACCCGGGCACACGGGCCGGCCGGCGCGTACCGTGGGCGGGTGGGCGAGACATGGGAGCCCGGCCGCGCCGGAGTGCTGCGGCTGCCGTCCGGGCGGCTGGTGAGGGGGCGGGCGCTGCGTGGCCCCGTTCCGGCGGGGGCGACGCCCGGCTTCGCCGTGCATCTGCTCGGCAGGCGGCCCCCGGACGTCCCCTGGGAAGCACGGTGGCTGCGGTGGCCCGACTTCCGGCTGCCCGCGGACCGGGCCGAGGCCCGCGAGGTGCTCGGCGAGGCATGGGAGCGGGCCGGGGCCGAGCGGGTCGAGTTCGCCTGCGGGGGCGGCCGTGGACGGACCGGAACCGCGCTCGCGTGTCTGGCCGTGCTCGACGGGGTACCCGCCGAGCGCGCGGTGGAGTTCGTACGCCGGCACTACGACTGTCACGCCGTGGAGACCCCCTGGCAGCGGCGGTACGTACGCCACTTCGCCGACTGACGTCCGCCGCCCCCGACCCCTGGAGTCGCACGTGTGCGGTGATCGGCGACCGCGTTGATCTTCTTGCTCTCCTCCCCCGATGCACCAAAGGCGGTTTTCATGGCCCTGTTCGACCTGCCCCTCGAGGAACTGCGCGGCTATCGCAGCCTGTCCGCCGAGCCCGCGGACTTCGACGCCTTCTGGACCAAGACGCTGGACGACGCCCGCGAACACGACCTTGACGCGCGTTTCGAGCGGGTGGACAGTGCACTGGCCTCGGTCCAGGTGCACGATGTGACGTTCGCGGGCTTCGGCGGCCACCCCGTGAAGGGCTGGCTGGTACTCCCCGCGGGCACTCGTGAACAGGTGCCGGTAGTGGTCGAGTTCCTCGGCTACGGTGGCGGCCGCGGGCTGCCCCACACACATCTGCTGTGGGCGTCGGCCGGCTTCGCGCACTTCGTCATGGACACCCGCGGCCAGGGCAGCGGTTGGGCGAACGGCGACACGGCCGATCCGGTGGGCAGCGCTCCCGCCGTCCCCGGCTATTTGACCCGGGGTATCGAGGACCCGCACGAGTTCTACTACCGACGGGTGTTCACCGACGCGGTCCGCGCCGTCGAAGCGGCTCGTGCGCATCCGCTGACGGACGCGTCGCGCACTGCGGCGGTGGGGATGAGCCAGGGCGGCGGCGTCGCGCTCGCGGTCGGCGGCCTGGTACCCGATCTGGTGGCGATCGCCCCGGATGTGCCGTTCATGTGCGACTTCCCGCGCGCCACGACCTTCACCGACCGGCCTCCGTACCGGGAGGTGGGTGACTACCTGAGGACGCACCGGGGGCGGACGGAGCAGGCGGCTCGCACCCTGGCGTACTTCGACGGGGTGCACTTCGCGGCGCGCGGGCGGGCGCCGGCGCTCTTCTCGGCGGCGATGGAGGACCAGACCTGTCCGCCGTCGACGGTGTTCGCCGCGTTCAACGCATACGCCCACGAGGACAAGCAGATCGAGGTGTACGACTTCAACGACCACGAGGGCGGGGGGCCGTTCCAGGAGGCAGTCCAACTGCGCTGGCTGCCCGGTCGACTGACTGCCTGACACGTCCCCGGCTACGGGGCCGGCCCTGACCCTGCCGTGGGTCGCGCCCGGGATCCCCGGAGAATGCGCTTGCCGGTGATGCGCTCGGCACGGCGAAGGGGCGGCCGTGGTGAACCGGAGCGACGCTTGCTCCTCTCTGCGACGGTCGGACCAGCCCCCTCTCGGAGTGTCGCGGCCGCGCGTCGACGAGTGGCGGGTCGCGGAGGAACCGCTCGGAGGCGATCCACGCTCAGCGAGGATGCCCATGCCACACATGGCGGCCCGGGGCCTGCAACCCAGTGCCAGGACGCCCCCGCCGGGGCGCTCGGGGGCGGGCTCGCTCTCGACGCACCCTGCGCGTGAAACGGACATAATTGGGCAGAGCGGTCAAGGAGGGGTAATCACTCACGGAGAAACAGAGGCGAACCACCATGTCGAAGAAGCAGCGCGAGCCCTCGGACGACGAGAGCACAAGCCGGTTCAAAGGATCTGACCAGCATGGATGGTCACCCGACCTGAACGAGTCGAGCCAGGACAATCCCAGCGCGCGCCGCTCGTTCCATCCCGAAACCGATGCACCAGGGCCGGTGAAGAGCCGCCGCTCCTCCCAGGGGGAGAAGGACGCCTCGGCCGCCGGTACGCCGGTGGAGAGCGACAGCCGCCGGGGCGAGGAGTACAGCGACAAGTCCAAGGAACCGGGCCACCACGACAAGGGTCGCCGCGGACGGTCCCAACGTCCCAGCGGATCCAAGGACAGCTCGGCTTTCACCGGCGTGGACCCGCAGGACCCACCGACCGAACACTCGGGACGCTGAGTGACCACTGAGCGCACAGAGCTTCGGAGGACCGACATGGGCGAACGCCCGAACGGCGCATGGAGCGGCCGGCGCCTGTTGGGGATCTATCTCAATGATCATTTGGCTGGGGCGACCGGTGGCGTGGAGTTGGTGCGCCGCATCGCACGGGTCCATCGCGACGCCCCCTTCGGGCCGGTACTGGCCGAGCTGGCCGACGAGGTGGCGCAGGACAGGGCCACGCTGGTGCGCTTGATGAGGCAGTTGGACGTGCCCCCGCAGCGCGTCAAGGTCTGCCTCGGCTGGCTCGGCGAGAAGGCAGGCCGGATGAAATTCAACAGCCGCCTCGTGTCCCGTTCGCCGCTCAGCGACGTGCTGGAGCTGGAGATGATGCGCCTGGGCGTCGAAGGCAAGACATCGGGCTGGCGCACGCTGCGTGCTCTGGCCGACACCGACGAACGCCTCGATGCCGAACTGCTGGACGAACTGCTGGGGCGGGCGGAGCGGCAGGCGGAGATCCTCGAGACGCTGCGAACGTCCCGGTCCATCGACGTCTTCACGGCGTGACGAGAACGCGGGCATTCCGTCCTCGCCCGTTGTCGCGGTGATGGCGGTCGTTCTGCCTGGTGCCATGCGCTGGGAGCGGTCGCGTAGAACCGCAGATCACGGCGTGCTGCCCCCAGCTGGAAGCGGGACGCCCGGCCCGCGGTCGTGTTGTGGGGCCGGGCCGGCACCATGTGTCAGCGGGCGCTCACGCGTGGCGCCCGGACCCGGCCGGCTGAACAGCTCGCGACCAGCGCATCGGCAGTCGCGAGACGCGGTGCACATCGGCGTTCCGCCGCTCGTGCCATGAGGCTGCTCGGGCGGCGGGACCCTCGGTCGCGTCGTACGGCAAACAATGCCGGCCGTTCAGCAGATGCGGGGCAGCTGCTCCCCGATCGGCATGTCGACCACACGTGTGCCCCCGAGCCCTGTGCGGGCCACCACCATGCCGGGGTGCGCCTCCACCGCCTCGCCGATGATCGCCGCCTCCCTGCCCAGGGGGTGCGAGCGCATGGCCGCTAGGACCGCGTCGGCCTGCTCACGGGGTACGAACGCGACGAGTTTGCCCTCGTTCGCGACGTACATTGGGTCCAGCCCGAGCACGGCGCAGGCGTTGGCGACGGCCGCAGGCACCGGAACACCGCGCTCCTGGACGACGACCCCCGCCCCCGAGGCCGCTGCGATCTCGTTGAGCGCGGCGGCCAGCCCGCCCCGTGTCGGGTCGCGCAGCACATGCAGGTCATGGGTGACGGCGAGCATCGACTCCACCAGGCCGCCGAGTGCGGCGCAGTCGCTCTCGATCTCCACGCCGAACTCCAGGCCCTCGCGCACGCTCATGATCGCGACGCCGTGGACGCCGATCGGGCCGCTGACGATGACGACGTCGCCGGGTACGACGCGCTGCGGGCGCAGATCGACGCCTGGCGGGATGAGCCCGATGGCAGAGGTGTTGATGAAGATGCCGTCGCCATGGCCCGCCTCCACGACCTTGGTGTCGCCGGTCGCCACCTCGACTCCTGCGCAGCGGGCCGCCGCACCGAGCGCCTCTGCCACGCGCGATACGACGGCCAGCTCGACCCCTTCTTCGAGGATGAATCCGCAGGACATGTAAGCGGCTCTGGCACCGCTCATCGCAAGGTCGTTGACCGTGCCGTTGACCGCGAGGTCGCCGATGCTGCCGCCCGGGAAGAAGAGGGGCCTGACCACGAACGAGTCGGTGGAGAAGGCCAGTCGCGCACCGCCCAGCTCGACGGCGGCGGAGTCACCCATCTGCGCCAGTGCCGCCCCGCCGAAGGCGGGCGCGAACACGTGCTGGACCAGTTCGGCGGACATCGCCCCGCCACCGCCGTGGCCCATGACCACGCGGGACTGGTCACGCAGCGGGGCCGGGCACGTCCAGGCCATCACGTCCGGTGTGCCGGACGCCGGGAGCACGCTGTCGCCGCGCCGCGGCGCGCGGATGGTCTCAGACAACGGGAGCCCCTTCCAGGGAAGCGGTCTTCAGGTCCAGGTCCAGCCGCCGGTAGAGGTAGTAGGCGGCGCAGGCTCCCTCGCTGGAGACCATGGTGGCTCCGAGCGGGTTACGCGGTGTGCAGGTGGTGCCGAAGGCTTCGCACTCATGGGGTTTCAGCAAGCCCTGAAGGACCTCGCCGCTGCGGCACTCGGCCGGTTCGCGGGTGTTGATGCCCGTGACGGAGAAGCGGAACTCGGCGTCGTACTCCCGGTAGCGGGAGGACAGCCGCCATCCGCTGTCGGGAATCACGCCGATGCCTCGCCAGGCGCGGTCGGTGACCTCGAAGACGTCCGCCAGCATGGCCTGTGCCGCGGGGTTCCCCTCCGGCCGGACGGCGCGCGGGTAGGCGTTGTCGACGGTGTGCTCACCGCGCTCCAGCTGCTGGACCGTCCGACGTACGCCCTCCAGGATGTCCAGGGGCTCGAATCCCGTCACCACGATGGGCACGCGGAACCGCTCGGCGAGTTCGGGGTACTCGCCCACGCCCATGACACTGCACACATGCCCGGCGGCGAGGAATGCCTGCACCCGGCAGCTCGGCGACTGCATGATCGCCTCGATGGCCGGGGGAACCCGTACATGGGACACCAGCAGGCTGAAGTTCGAGAGGCCCAGCTTGCGCGCCTGATACACCGTCATGGCATTGGGAGGCGCAGTGGTCTCGAACCCGATACCGAAGAAGACGACCTGACGGTCCGGATTCTGCTGGGCGACGCGCAGCGCATCGAGCGGTGAGTAGACGACCCGCACATCGCCGCCCTCCCCGCGCACCTGGAAGAGATCGCGACCGGTTCCGGGGACACGGAGCATGTCCCCGAAGGAGCAGAAGATCACTTCGGGGCGGGAGGCGATGTCGAGTGCCTTGTCGATGACCTCAAGCGGGGTGACGCATACCGGGCAGCCCGGACCGTGAATCAACTCGACTTCGTCCGGCAGGAGTTGGTCGATGCCGTGGCGGATGATGGTGTGGGTCTGGCCGCCGCAGACCTCCATCAGCGACCACGGCCGGGTCACGGTGGCCCGGATGTCGTCGAGCAGTCGCCGGGCCAGCGCCGGGTCCTGGAATTCCTCGATGTACTTCAACGCTTCGCCTCCTGCACCGCGGTGCCGTCCTCGGCGCCGGCGGGCTGTTCCGTTCGTCCGTTCGCTTCGGTCGCGGCCAGTTCCCACGGGTCGCCGAACTCTTCCTGGAGGATGCCGAGGTTCTCGAACAGCTCCAGCGTCTTGCGGGCCGACTCCTCGTCCAGGCGTTGCAGGGCGAACCCGACGTGGACGATGGCGTATTCACCGACCTGCAGGTCCGGCAGATACTCCAGGCACACCTCCTTGACCACACCGCCGAAGTCGACGGTGGCCATCCGGGTGCCGTCCCGGTCCTCAATGCCCAGCACCTTGCCGGGTACCGCAAGGCACATGCGTTTCTCCTCGCTGTCGTGATGGGTCGTCGCGCGCGTGCTGTGTCGCGTCCTGTTGGGCGTCTGTCGTCATCCGTCCTCGGCCGCGACCTGACGGGCGGCCACGACGAGTTGGCCGAGCGCCAGCCCTCCGTCGTTCGGGGGGATCCGGTGGTGGCGCAACACGGTGAAGCCGTCCTGGCGCAGCGCTTTCGCGCATGCCGAGGAGAGCAGCGCGTTGGCGAACACTCCCCCGGTCAGGGCCACGGTCTGCAGACCGTGCTGCTCGCGGGCCGTGACGCAGGCTGCGCGCACAAGGTGTGCGACCGCGGTGTGGAAGCGCGCTGCGACGACGGCTCGCGGGGTGTCCGCGCGTACGTCGTCGACCACTTCTGCCAGGAGGGACGACGACTCGGCGGTCAGGGCGGCGCCGCTGCCGGGTACCGGCCGACGCAGTGTGAAGGCGTAACCGCTGCCGTCCGTTCCGCTGTCCGTCGTTGCGGCGGCTTCGAGTTCGATGGCGGCCTGCGCCTCGTATCCGGCCCGGTGGCATACGCCGGCGAGAGAGGAGACGGCATCGAAGAGCCGGCCCATGCTGGAGGTGGGGACGCAGTTCAGGTTTCGCTCCAACTGCTGTTCCAGCAAATGCAGTTCATCGGGCGGGCAGGCCTTCACGCACGGCAGATCACCGGACCAGTCGATGCCCGCCGCTCGCAGATGCGCGAGGGCCATGCGGTACGGACGCTGTACGGCCGCGTCGCCGCCGGGCAGCGGGGCGTACGCGAGATGCGCGTACCGGCTGAATCCGTCGTAGTCCGCCAGCAGGAACTCCCCGCCCCACACCGCGCCGTCGTCGCCGTAGCCGGTGCCGTCGAAGGCGACGCCGATCACCGGCGCGCTGCCGTCCAGACCGTGCTCGGCCATGGTGGCCGCGACATGTGCGTGATGGTGCTGCACACGCACGACGGGCCTGCCCCCGCTGTTGCGCACCGCCCACTTCCCGGAGCGGTAGCCGGGGTGGCGGTCGGCCGCCAGCAGGCCGGGGCGTACTCCGGTGATGGCCTCCAACTGCTCCTCGGCACACGCGAAGGCGTGCTGGGTGGCGAGGTCGTCCATGTCGCCGACATGGGCGGACAGCCATGCCTTGCGACCGCTGCCGAGGCAGAAGGTGTTCTTGAGATCGCCTCCGGCGGCGAGAGCCGGTTCCACGGACACCGGCAGAGTGAGCGGCAGCGGAGCGTAGCCGCGTGAGCGGCGCAGTGTCAGCGGTTCCCCGTCGCAGACCCGCACCACCGAGTCGTCGCACGGCACGTGGATGGGGCGGTCGTGCAACAGCCAGGCGTCGACCAGTTGGGCCAGCCGGTCCAGTGCCTCGGTGTCGTCGGTGACGATCGGCTCACCGGCGAGGTTGCCGCTGGTCATGACGAGGAGCCGGGGCGCGGCCTGCTCGTCGCCGGGGAGCCCGAGCAGCAGATGATGCAGCGGGGTGTAGGGGAGCATGACGCCGAGGTCGGGGCTGCCCGGAGCGACCGCTTCCGAGGGGCGGGGCGCACCCGGTCGCGCGAGTGGTTCGGCGCGGCGGCGCAGCAGCACGATGGGCCGTACGCTGCCCGTCAGCAACTCCCGTTCCGCGTCGTCCACATGGACGAGGTGGTCGACGTCGGCGATGTCCCTCGCCATCAGCGCGAACGGCTTGTCACCGCGGGCCTTGCGGCGGCGCAGCAGGGCGACCGCCGCGGAGTTCGTCGCGTCGCAGGCGAGGTGGTAGCCGCCGAGTCCCTTGACGGCGAGGATCGCTCCCTCGGACAGCAGCGCGCGGGCCTCGGCGACCGGATCCGCGCCGTTCGGACCGCCCAGGGTCCGGTCGTCGGGCCGGGCCGCGATCACCTGCCGGGGCCGTAGCCCCGGGGCCACTTGCGCCACGACCAGCCGCAGCCGGGGCCCGCAGAAGGGGCAGGCGACCGGCTGCGCGTGAAAGCGCCGATCGGCCGGATCGGCGTACTCCCGTGCGCAGTCGGCGCACATGGGGAAGTCGGCCATCGTCGTGTGGTCGCGGTCGTAGGGCAGGCCCGTGACGATGGTGAAGCGCGGCCCGCAGTGCGTACAGGTGATGAAGGGGTGCCGGTGGCGCCGGTCTGCCGGGTCGGCGAGCTCCGCGAGACAGTCCGAGCAGGTGGCCGTGTCCGGGGAGACCAGCGTGCGGACGGGCCCGTCCGTACGGGAGGCGATGATGGTGAAGCCGTTGCCTCCTGTGACGGGAACCTCGTGGTCGTGGACCGACTCCACCAGGGCCAGCGGCGGCGCCTCCTCGGCGAGGCGTGCACAGAACCGGGCCACGTCGAGCCGCGCGCCTTCGACCTCGGCGACGACCCCGTCCCCCGTGTTGGTGACGTGCCCTGTCAGGTCCAGCCCGGTGGCGAGGGTGTACACATAGGGCCGGAACCCGACGCCCTGCACCACCCCCCGCACAGTGACCCGACGCCGCTGCACGCTTCCCACGGCGACACGGCCCGGCGGTGTGGAGATCACGCGTGGGCCCGCGCCATGACCGGCGCGTGGACGGCGGTGCCCTCGGCCGCCGCACGTGCCCGGTCGAGCAGGGCCCCGGCACCCTGCCCCGTACGCACGGAGGTGAGGAGCACGTCCACCCCGGGGTTGACCTGCTGCACATGGCGGCGGAAGGCGGCCTCGTCGAATCCGACGGCCTCTGCGATGTCGGTCTTGGTGACCACGACGAGGTGCGCGAGGCCGAAGGCCGTCGGGTACTTCAGGGGCTTGTCCTCGCCCTCGGTGACCGAGGCGAGGACGACCCTGAGCGACTCGCCGAGATCGTAGGAGGCCGGGCAGACGAGGTTGCCGACGTTCTCCACGAACAGCAGCCGGGTGTCCTCGGGGAGCCAGCCGTCCAGGTGGCCGGCCAGCATCCCGGCTTCCAGATGGCACAGCCCGTCGGTGAGCACCTGCTTGACCGGAACACCGGACCTCGCCAGGCGTACGGCGTCGTTCTCGGTGGCCAGATCGGCCGTCAGGGCGGCGACGCGCACGCCCCGCTCCCGCGCCAGCAGCAGTTCGCCCTCGAGGAGGGCGGTCTTCCCGCTGCCGGGGCTCGACAGGAGATTGACGATCATGGTGCCGCGGGCGGCCAGTTCGGAGCGCAACGTGTGCGCTGTCGCGTCGTTCTTGGCGAGCACCGCCTGCTGCAGATCGACCACTCGGCACATGGGTCAGCTCTCCTCGGAGATGGGTTCGCGGATGTCTGCGTCCGCCCGGTCGGCGTTCCACTCCACGGCGGTGATCCGCAGTTCACGGCCCGCGATCAGCTCTGCGGTCGCCTCTCCGCACCCCGGGCAGCACAGCTGCGGAGGCATGCCGACCGCCCAGTCGCCCGCGCACGACTCGCAGCGGGCACGACCGGGGACGGATTCCGCGATCAGCTCTGCACCGTGCAGAACGGTGCCGGCACAGGCCAGTTCGAAGCAGAAGGTGAGCGAGTCCGCGACCACTCCCGCCAGTTCACCGACCTGGAGCCGTACGGTCTTGACCGTGGTGGCGCCGTGGGAGCGTGCCGCTTCCTCCACCTGGTCGACGACGGCCAGCGCGATGGACATCTCGTGCATCGGTCTCCGTCCTGCGCTGTGGTCGGCCCGTTCGGCCCCATTACAGGGCGGCGCCACGGGCCCGGCGCACCGGCACGCCGACACGACGCGGTTGCGTCCGCCGTTCGGTGCAGCCACAGCCACCGGGTGGCCGCACCGGCGCGGCAGACGCCCTCGTCACATCTTGCGGATGCGCAGATAGCGCTTGATGTCGGGCAGGATGCCCTTGACCAGGGCCGCCATGGCGGTGGCAGCGGCAGCGCCGCCGATGATGCTCTTCTTCATGGTCGTTCTCCTCATCTCACGAGTTCGTGCCGGACAAGATCCGTGACCATACGCACGGCCTCCGGCAGCACGCTTGCCACCTGGGGACTGAGACCGATGCCCTCCTCCACGCTGGCGGGTTCGCATCCCACCACCAGGGTGCGGCGCGGCGGGGTGCCGCCGGTGCCGGCGCACAGGGTGTCCAGCAGGGCCAGGACGGCGTCGGGCGACATCCCGTGACCGTCGAGCGGCGTGCTCTGCGGTGCGGCACTGTCCGGGGCCCCGGCATCGATCAGATACAGCGTTCCGGGCTCACCGCCGCGCGCGGTGGCGTCGACCAGGACGAGCGTGTCGTACCCGTCGAGGAGTTGATACGCGAGGTGGACGCCCCGGACGCCGATGTCCACCACCTCGACATGGTCCGGCAGTTGCTGCTCCCTCAGCCGGCGCACCGTCTCGACGCCGAATCCGTCGTCCGAGAGAAAGATGTTGCCGATACCGGCGACCAGGGTCCGGGCACGGCCCTGTACGGGGCTGCTCATGCCTCCTCCACCTCCTCCACGGGCTGGACCTCGTCGGGCTGGAAGTACAGGAAGCGGCCCTGTTCACGGCGAATGTCGGCGCCCGGATCGCTGTCGACGGTCACCGCGAGGTGCATTCCCCCGTCCACGTCGTGGATTACGGCCTCGACCAGCGCGCTGCGGCCGTGCAGGAACAGATCCTGGGCATCGCTGCGGCGCAGGCCCGGTCGCAGCAGCACCCTGCTGCCGGCGCGTACCGGCGTTGCGCCGACGAGCACTTCGTCACGCTCCGGGTCGACGGCGGTATCGGAGCCCGGATCCCACCAGGGGGTCTCGGGCCGGGCTGTGCCGTGCTCGTCGAAGGGACGGTCGCCTCCGGTGACCTCCCGCAGGGAGCGCACGGCACCGTGCAGGCGCTCCAGGACCTCGGGGGGCATCGAGTCGGCCAGGTCGATCACTGCGGCGGCCCGTGCGTCCGTCCCCCGGGCCTCACGCTTCTCCTCGTCGGTGAGGGCCGCGGTGCGCAGGGCGAGGATCTCGTCGATCTCGGTGGAGTCGTAGAGGGCCCCGGGGCTCTCCGGCGCGATGGCCGGGTGGTCCTCCAGGATGATCGGGGACGACAGCACCAGGTCGGCGCGGCCGGGCTCACCCGCGAGGACCGGCCAGGTGTGCAGGTTCCGGCAGGATCGGACCGCTGCCTTCGCCCATTCCGGCGGGTCCGTCATGGACAGGAACGAGCCGGCGCTGAGGCACAGCAGCAGGTGAGCGGCGACGAGGGAGTGCGGCAGGGCGGCGTCGCGGTCGCCACCGGGCTGGGGCAGCCAGGCGCTGGTGTTCTCCACGACGGCGGTCAGCCGCATCGCCCGGTAGGGGCCCGCGAGTTCCTCGGTACGCAGGCGTACCGCGCCGCAGAGCTCCTCGCGGCGGCGGACGAGCCGCCCCACCACAGCGCCGGTGTCGTCCATGACCGGCTCGGTCTCCTCGCCCGCGGGCCGGCTGAACGTGACGGTGAGCCCGTCCCCGCCCAACTCGGCCACAGGCACGGACACTTCGACTCGTTCCTCCACGCCTTCGTCCCAGGGCACCAGGACACGGTCGGCGAGGTGCAGTTCGGGCACGGTCTCGAAGGCGTCGTTCGCGCGGGCCTGTTGTACGGTCCGCCGCTGTGCCTGCAGGAAACGCACCTCGACCGCGAGCACCGCGTCGTGCTTCGGTTCCATCAGGACTTCGGTGTGCTGGAAGTCGTGCTCGGAGCCGTCGGCGGTCCAGGCGGGCGGCACGAGTACGCCGAACTGCCAGCGCAGCCGGTTCTTTGCGGCCGAAGCCCGGTACGGGTAGAGGACGTAGCCCTCGAACAGGACGGCGTCGGCCACCTGCCGTGCGAAGGCGAGCCTTGCTTCCGTCTCCGGCAGGAACGTGGCGGTCGTCATCGTGCCGTCGTCCTCTCGTCCGCCGGTACCGCTTGCGCAGTCAGCAGTTCTCGTACGGTCGCCTCCCAGGACGGCAGGGCCCGGCGGGAGCGGTAGGCGAGCAGGGCGTCCATGGTGTCGCGGGGCAGCCGGATCCAGCCGCATCCGGGGAAATGCTGCTCGAGCATCTCCTGCCAGACCTTGACCGGCATCCGGCAGGACGCCTCGCGGTCCCAGGGCACCGGCTCGACGCGGAACCCGCCGGCTCCGGTGAAGGCGGTGCCGGAGAACAGCATGAGCAGGGGGACTTCGCCGTCGGACAGCGCCTGGAGGTAGCGGGTCGCGGCGATGTCCATGTCATAGGTGCAGGGCACGACGAGGTCCGTCTCGGTTTCCCCGGTGAAGCCGGGGACCGTGAGCGAGACCTGTGCGAACTGCACCGGGTGGACGGTGCTGCCCCAGCGTGAGCGCTCCCCGAACAGGTCGGCGAGCCCGTCGGCTTCGGCTTTGTCGTATCCACGCCGCGCCGGTTCGATACGGATCTGGCAGCGCAGCGCCAGCGCGTGCACCTGGGCCTGGTCCGAGGCGGTGATGCGCAGCCGGAAGACGAGGGTCGGCCCGGCGGCGTACGGGTCGGCGCGTACGCCCGTGCAGGTGAAACCGAGTTCGGTCATGGCCGGCTCCCCTGCGGTGTGCGGGCCCGTCGCCGGACGTCGTCGAAGAACGCCTCGAGGTCGGCGCGGGCCTCGGCGCCGCCGTCGAAGCCCTGCCACAGCAGACGCATCCGGCCCACCAGCGAGTAGCAGATGTCGATCGGCACCAGATAGCACTCGGTGCGTTCGTTGGTGCGGCGCACCAACAGGGCTTCCACGTCGGGTTCGAGCTCGTCGGCGAGCAGGGTCGCCCTCAGCACGGACTGCCGGACCGAGGGCTCGACCTCGCTCTCGGTCGCCCCGGCCGGGCTGGGGTAGAGCGCGACCAGCCGGCCGAGGGCGGCGTTGTGGAAGAAGAAGGCGACGCCGACCGGGATCTGGAGGAGTTCCCAGGCACCGTCGTCGAGCCGGTGGTCGGGGTCGGCCAGGTAGCGGTCGGGGACCGCCCGGAAGCGGGCGCGGGAGGCGCCCGGTCGTGCCATCAGCTGCGCGCACGGAGAGCAGGCGCACGCCAGCGCGCGCTTCTCGGTGTCGACCAAATGCCGGTGGCCGTCTTCGGGCACCGGCACACCGCACAGTTCGCACCGCTCCTGCTGCGGTGGGCGAGGCATGGTGAACCGCCGCAGGCCGCGCCGTCCTTGGACGGCGCGGCCTTCCGGCCGGGCCTGTGGCGCGCTCATCGCGCCGTGACCGACGACGTGCGGGCGGTGGGCGGGCGGGTCCCGATCTGGAGCAGGGCCGCCTCACGTGCGCCGCCCGCGCCCTGGAGTTCCACCCCGGACACCTCGGGGGCGAAGCAGGCCAGCGCATCGACGGCGGCCTGCCGGGCCGCCTCCTGGGTGCTCGGGCAGCCACAGCCCCCGGACCCGGTGGCCTTCAGACGCAGTACCCCCGTGGCTTCGTCGAACCCGGCCTTCTCGACACCGAGGCCGGCAAGGGTGTCCATGGCACGGTCGATACGGGTCATGAGGTCCTCGGGGTGCAGGTCGTGCAGCGCCAGCAGGCTCGCCACGAGCTGGTCGCCGAGCAGGCCGCCGAGCGGGTCGGCCCCAGGACCCGGGTGCGTGGAGCGGCGCAGCAGATCCACGGTTCTCGCGAGCCCGGCGCCGTAGAAGTCCATCAGGACCCGCACCAGCTCCTCGGCGGCCGCGCAGGCCTGCTCGTCGCCGGAGGCGGCGAGATGGTCGAGGATCTCTTCGACGCGTCGGCCGGCCTGTTCCGCGGTTACGGGCCGTGCCGCGGCACCGGACCGTGCCGTTGCGGTGTGCACTGCCGCGCTCATCCCGCCAGGCCGCTCAGGCCGGTGGGCACATGCATCGTCTTCACCGTCTTGCCCCCGCCCACGTACATGTGGACGCCGCACGGCAGGCACGGGTCGAAGCTGCGGACCGTCCGCATGATGTCGATGCCCTTGAAGTTCTCGGGCGAGTTCTCCTCGAAGATCGGGGTGTTCTGCACGGCGTCCTCGTAAGGGCCCGGCGTGCCGAAGGTGTCCCGTGTACTGGCGTTCCACGGAGTCGGCGGGTACGGGTGGTAGTTGGCGATCTTGCCGTCCCGGATGACCATGTGGTGCGAGAGGACGCCGCGCACCGCCTCGGTGAACCCACAGCCGATGGACTCGTCCGGCACCTCGAACTTCTCCCAGGTCTGGCTGCGTCCGGCGCGTACCTCCTCGAGGCCCAACTCCGCGCAGTGCAGGGCGATGGCCGCCGCGTACGCCTGGAAGTAGGTGCGGGCCCGGTTGCGCTCCAGCGCGTTGCTCCACCGGGGGATCTTCCACTCGAACGTGGTCTCGGGCTTGGTCATCGTCCGGGGCAGGTTGATGACGACGCTGTTGCCGGTGGCCTTGACATAGCCGACGTCGACGAGCCCGGACAGGGCCGTGGACCACAGCCGGGCGATGGGGCCGCCGCCGGTGTCGAGTGCCAGATGGTCCTTGCCGTCGAACCAGCGGGGAGACATCACCCAGCTGTACTTGTCACTGAAGTCCCGCTTCTGGGGCGCGGGAATGGTGTGCTGGTTCCAGGGGTGGCGCGGGTCGACGGGATTGCCGAGCGGATCGTGCGTGACGAACTGCTCCATGCCCTCCCAGTCCTCGTAGTACGAGCCGCCGAGCAGGATCCGGATGCCGAGGTTGATCTCTGTGAGGTCGTTGGTGACGAGCTTGCCGTCGACGACGATGCCCGGGGTGACGAACATCCGCCGGCCCCAGTCGGTCATGTTGGCGTAGGTGAAGTCGCAGTACTCGGGGTCGTTGAGCGCTCCCCAGCAGCCCAGCAGTACGCGGCGGCGGCCGACCTCCTCGTACCCGGGCAGCGCCTCGTAGAAGAAGTCGAAGAGGTCGTCGTGCAGCGGGACGACGCGCTTCATGAACTCCACATAGCGCATGAGGCGGGTCATGTAGTCCGTGAACAGCTGGACGGAGGCGATCGTGCCCACGCCGCCCGGGTAGAGCGTGGAGGGATGAACATGGCGGCCCTCCATCAGGCAGAACATCTCCCGGGTATAGCGGCTGACCTGGAGTGCCTCACGGTAGAACTCGCCCTCCAGCGGGTTCAGCGAGCGCATGATGTCGGCGATCGTGCGGTAGCCGTGGTCCGCGGCGTGGGGTGCTTCGGTGCGTTCCGCGAGTTCCAGGACTCCGGGGTTGGTCTCGCGGACCATTTTCTCGCAGTAGTCGACCCCCACCAGGTTCTCCTGGAAGATGTTGTGGTCGAACATGTACTCGGCGGACTCGCCGAGGTTGATGATGTATTCGCCGAGGTGAGGCGGCTTCACGCCGTAGGCCATGTTCTGCGCGTACACCGAACAGGTGGCGTGATTGTCGCCGCAGATTCCACAGATGCGGCTGGTGATGAAGTGCGCGTCGCGCGGGTCCTTTCCGCGCATGAAGACGCTGTAGCCGCGGAAGACCGACGAGGTGCTGTAGCACTCCGCGACGCGCTTCTGCTTGAAGTCGATCTTTGTGTGGATGCCGAGGCTGCCCACGATCCGGGTGATCGGATCCCAGGCCATCTCCACCAGGCCGCTCCCGTCGGGGGCCGCCTTCGTCGTCGGTGCCATGGTCTGTCGTGCCCTTCGTCAAGGTCTTCACGGGGGAGGTCGAATCGTCAGGCAGGGGCCCCGGGTCGCCAGGTCGTGACCGGGTGCGCCCGGGGCCGGGTCAGGGGCGGTTCACGCGGTTCACCACGGGGCGCGGTATCCGGTGGTGATCTTTTCGCCCGTGTGCCGCCACTTCGGCTCCTGGTCCACGGTCTTGGCCGTGATCGACCGGAGCTTGCGGATGACGGAGCCGTACAGGCCGCTGGCCGTGCTGGAGAGCTTCGCGCCAGGCGGTTCGTCCATGAACGGCATGAACTTGTCGGGGAAGCCGGGCATGGTGCAGGCGATGCAGATGCCGCCCACGTTCGGACAGCCGCCGATGCCGTTCATCCATCCCCGCTTGGGCACATTGCACTTCACCACGGGACCCCAGCAACCGAGCTTGACCAGGCATTTGGGCGAGTCGTACATCTCGGCGAACTCGCCCTGCTCGTAGTAGCCGGCCCGGTCGCAGCCCTCGTGCACGGTCGCGGCGAACAGCCAGGCAGGCCGGAGCTTGTCGTCCAGCGGGATCATCGGGGCCGACCCCGCGGCCTGGTAGAGCAGATAGGTCAGCGTCTCCGAGAAGTTGTCGGGCTGGATCGGGCAGCCGGGCACACACACGATGGGAATACCGGCCTTGGACTTCCAGTCCCAGCCCAGATAGTCGGGTACGCCCATGGCGCCGGTCGGGTTGCCGGCCATGGCGTGGATGCCGCCGTACGTGGCGCAGGTACCGATCGCGACAACGGCCAAAGCCTTCGGCGCCAGCCGGTCGATCCACTCGCTGGTCGTGATCGGCTGGCCGGTCTCGGGGTTGTCACCGAAACCGCACCAGTACCCCTCCTGCTTGATCGACTCGTTGGGGACGGAACCCTCGACGACCAGCACGAAGGGGTCGATCTCGCCGCGCTCACCCTTGAAGAACCATTCGATGAACGTGTCGGCACCACCGACCGGGCCGCATTCGAAGTCGATGAGCGGCCAGTGCACGGCGACCTTCGGCAGGCCGGGGAGCGCACCGAGCACGATTTCCTCGATGCTCGGCTGCATGGCGGCCGTCAGGGCGACCGAGTCGCCGTCGCAACTCAGTCCCGCGTTGATCCAGAGAATGTGGATCGGGGCCTGGTCCGCGGCTGCCTCGCCGGAAGATTCCCCGGTGTCGACCGCGTTCGGCGTTGCTGCTTGCATGAGGAGGCCTCCTGGGGCACTCGAGCGACAAACCCCCGAAAATCGACGTACATGGTTCTTGCTAACAGTCGGCCGGGCCGCCTGCCACCGTGCGCTCCCCCCGCTCCTTGCGGACAAAAGCCCGGCGCAGCGCGTGGTACGGCGCCGCGGGATCGGAAAAGGTACGGCGCATCCGGGTGAGCTCCTCCTCCCGGTAGGAGGCCAGGGGCCTTGTGGCCTCGGCGCGCTCGCGGTCCGCCTTCTTCGCGGCGATCCGCTGCCCCGTCGCGGGAAAAACGGCCAGCCGTGAGGCCAGTCGGGTGACTTCGCCCGCGAAGTCCTGTGGGGCGCAGTCGACGACCCGGTCCACCAGGCCCAGTCGCAGCGCGGCTGTCGCCGTCAGCGGCAGTGCCTCCTCGGTGAGCCGGCGCGCAACGTCTGCACCCACTCTGCGGGGCAGGGTGTACGTCCAGTACTCGGAGCCGTACAGCCCCATCAGCCGGTAATGCGGGTTGAGTACGGCCCCCGCCCGGCACCAGACCTCGTCCGCCGCCGCGGCCAGCATGACCCCTCCGGCGGCGGCGTTGCCGCCGACAGCTGCGACCACCAGCCGGTCGGTGGTGGTCAGGACGGCCTCCACCAGGTCGTCCATGGCGTTGAGATTGGCCCAGGACTCCGCTGCGGGGTCGGCCGCCGCCTCGATGACGTTGAGGTGGATGCCGTTGGAGAAGAAGTCCCGGGCACAGCCCAGGACCAGCGTCGAGGTGGGGCGGGCGCACGCCAGGCGGTAGGCGTCCAGCAGGCGCCGGCACTGCGCCGTACTCATCGCACCGCCGGGGAACGAGAACGAGAGGAACCCGACCTGGCCCTCCTCCCGATAGCGGATGTCGGCCCAGGTACGCCCTTGTTGGTCCATGTCCCGCGGCGGCGGAATCTCCGGCAGCGCGGGCAGCCGCCCGGCCAGCACGGTGGTGGCGGGAAGCTTGAAGGTGGCGGGCTTCCCCGGCTCGCGCCGCTTCCGCAGCTGAGGGATCCACACCGCGCCGTCGGTCGTGGCGCGGCAGATCGCGCCGGCGCGGGTGGCTAGCAGATCGCCCGGTCGACCGCGCAGCGCGTCCTCGGCATGGCCTCCGTGGAGGAACCACTCACCGCCCAGCAGTTCGTCCAGCACCCCGGGCTGGGAGTCGGCCGCGCGCAGTTTGCGCACCACCGATTCGGTGGAGTCCGATTCCCAGGAGATACGCCGGAGCCCTTGGCGAAGACAAGGCCGTTCGTGCACGCTTTCGCCCACGCCGCCCTGCGGCCGCGGTGCGTACGTACCGCCGGCGTATCGGTCGACAGCCAGAAGCACGGCTGTGACCGCCGCGTCCGACACCTCGTTCCGGTACAGATCACTCTTGGCGGCGGGCGGCAGGACACACGGGACCGATGCCCATACGGCACCGGCGTCCATCTCCTCCTCGGCCTGCAGGACGGTGACGCCCCATGACGTCGCGCCCTCGTGAATGGCCCAGTCCAGCGACGACGGGCCGCGGTCGCCCACCGGCCCCGGGTGGACGATGAGGCAGGTGTGCGCCGCCCATACATCGTGCGGGATGGCGGACTTCAGCATGGGCGCCACCACCAGCTCGGGGTGATACCGGTGGACAGCGTCCCGTACGGAGGCATCGTCCAGCACCACTTCCACGGCCACGGTGTGTCTGCGGTCCCGGAGTTCGGCGTGTACCCGCTGGGTGAGGCTGTTGTACGCGCTGGCGACGAGCAGAATGTGCATGGCGGCCTTCCACCGGATTCGGCGGCTTTCGGCCGGAACGTCTACAAGTGAAACCGGCCACCGCGATCCTCGGACATTCCGGCCCGCCGGACCGGCACAGTGCCGCGCGTGTCACTCGAAAGCGAACAAGGGGGCGACCACTCGGCGGGTGAGAGCCGACGACGCCGGTCCGCGAGCAAGGACTTCGTACGGCGGCAGACCCTTGACCTGGCCGGCCTCGCCGCCTCGCCGGCTTGCCCTCTTGCTCGCCTTGCCGTCGGCGTCGCCCGGGGGCGCAGCGAGCGGGGGCGCAGCCACCCACCCGGCTCGGAACACGAGCGGACGGTGGCCGCGCCCCCGCATCTCCGGGCGCGCGCGTCGGCGGTCAGCCCGGGGTGACGCGGCCGCGCCACGCCCCGGATTCACCGCCGCGCTGCTCGATGTACTCCTTGAACCGCCGCATGTCGCTCTTCACACGGCGATCGATGGTTCCTGTCAGGGCCGCGGACGTCTCCGCCACGCCGCTCGGTTCGACGTCCATCACCAGCTCCACGCGGGTGTCCGTCTCCCCCAGCCTCTGGAAGCGGACCATGCCCATCTGCTGTGTATCGCCGCTGACGGTGCGCCAGGCGATCCGTTCGTCCGGGAGCTGGTCGATGATCTCCGTGTCGAACTCCCTGCGCACGCCACCGATCTTGGTGGTCCAGTGGTTGTGGGTGTCGTCGAGCTGTGTGACCTCCTCGACGCCCTCCATGAAGTTCGGGAACTCCTCGAACTGCGTCCACTGGTTGTAGGCGGTACGGACCGGGACGTGAACGTCCACCGACTCCTTGACCATGCTCATCGCGCCTCCTTTCGGTGACAACCGCTGACAGCGGGCCCGCCGCGCGGGAGAACGGCGCAACGGGACCCGGCTGCCGCGTCGCCTACCCCGTGCGGGATCACGTATCCGGATCGATCGCCGAGGGTGTGCGCCGACGTTGCGCACACCTGCTCAGGGCTTCAGCAGGGTCTTGATCATGCCGTCCTGCTTCTGCTGGAACATCTCGTACGCCTTCGGACCGTCCTCCAGGCTCATGGTGTGGGTGGCGAAGCCCTCGACCCCGAGCACGTCCTGGTCGTCGAGCAGCGGAAGGATGTCGTCCACCCAGCGCTTGACGTTCGCCTGACCCATGCGGAGCTGGATCTGCTTGTCGAACATGGTCAGCAGCGGGAGCGGGTCCGCCATTCCGCCGTAGACGCCGGCCAGCGATATCGTCCCGCCCCGCCGAACGACGTCTATCGCGGTGTACAGCGCGCTCAGCCGGTCCACCCCGGCGTGTTCCATGAGCCGTTCGGCGACCGCGTCGGGCAGCAGACCGGTCACCCACTGCGCGGCCTTCGCCACGGGCGCACCGTGCGCCTCCATACCGACGGCGTCGATCACGGCGTCCGTCCCGCGCCCGTCGGTCCGGGCGCGGATGGCATCGCCCACGTGCTTGCCGTGTTCGCGCAGGTCGAGCACCTCGATGCCGTGCGCCTTGGACCGGGCGAGCCGTGCGGGCACCAGGTCCACACCTACGACCAGGCTCGCGCCCCGGTGCAGGGCGATACGGGCGGCCATCTCCCCGACCGGCCCGAGCCCCAGGACCGTCACCGTGCCGCCGGGCGGGATGTGCGCGTACTCGACGGCCTGCCACGCGGTGGGCAGGACGTCGGAGAGATAGACGAAACGTTCGTCGGGCGGCCCGTCCGGCACCTTGATGGGAAGGCTGTCGCCGAAGGGCACGCGCAGGAACTCGGCCTGGCCGCCGGGAACCTGGCCGTACAGCTTGGTGTAGCCGAAGAGCGCGGCCCCCGTTCCCCGTTCGCGGACCTGAGTGGTCTCGCACTGGGAGTGCAGGCCCTGTTCGCACATGTAACAGTGACCGCACGAGATGTTGAACGGGATGACGACCCGGTCGCCGGCAGCGAGCACGGTGACGGACGAGCCCACCTCCTCGACCACGCCCATGGGCTCGTGCCCGAGGATGTCCCCGGGGTCGAGAAACGGCCCCATGATCTCGTAGAGATGCAGGTCCGAGCCGCAGATGCCGGTGGAGGTGATCCGGACGACGATGTCCGAGTCCTCCTTCAGGATCGGATCCTGCACCGTGTCCACCCGCACGTCCCGCTTTCCGTGCCATGTCAGCGCGCGCATGCCTGCCTCCTCGAAGACGCTGGACTGTCTCGGTGCAGCCCGGGTCCCCCGGACGCGTGGAGTCACGCACGCGGGCGCCCACGCGCCTCTTCGACCGGGGAGAGTCGGACGCTGCCGCCAGGGACAGCGCGCGGGACGGCTTCGACCGGTCCGGTCGGCACGAGCGCCTCGGCGTGGAAGATCACGAGCTCTTCCTTCTGCTCGCCCGGGGCGATCAGCCCCTCTTCCTCCAGCCACTGTCTCCGCGAGCTGAGCACCGGCCCGAAAGGCACACAGCGGCGGTCCGCCACCACCGCGCTCAGTCCTGCCCGGTTCAGACGCTCCAGGGTCGGTGCGACGCCGCAGAGAGCCGAGTGCACGAGCAGCAGCACCCCGCCGGGGCGGAGCGCATCTGCGGCCCCGTCACAGATCCGGTCCACCAGAGCCCGTCCGTCGCAGCCCGCGTCCCAGGCCAGAGCGGGGCCGAACCTGGGCAGCCCGGGTTCCGGAGCCGGTACATAGGGTGGATTGCTGAGGATGAGATCGAAGCGGCGGCCCTTGACCGGGGCCAGCAGATCCCCGCGCAGCACGTCGACCTTCAACCGGGCCAGGGCCGCGTTGACCCGTGTGGTCAGTACCGCACCCCACGCCCGGTCGACGGCGGTCACGCGGGCCCCGCGCCGGGCGGCCGCGAGGGCGAGAGCTCCTCCTCCGGTCCCCACATCGAGGACATCGGAGCCGGGTGGGAGGCGTTGGGCTGCCAGTGCCTGCGCAAGCAGCCGAGTGTCCTCCTGGGGCGTGTACACCCTGGGCGGGACCAGTACAGGCTCTCCCCACTCATCCCTTTCCAGGATGCTGAGCATGCGCGTCACCTCTGCCGCTTGTGGCCTCATGCCCTCGATCAGGCTGCCGACGGAACGCAGCGCGATCAATGCGGGCTCCCCATGGCACGGTTCGTACTGGTCACCTGCCAGGTCCTTCACGACGTGCGGGTGCCCGCTACGGGGGACCTCACGCCAAGAGGTGAGATTTCATACCATTCCGCCCATTACTGCTGGTCGCGGGTATTTCCCCGCCCGCCGTTTTGCCCGGCCTGTCGGGGGGAGTCGCAGAGCACAGGCCATGTGCCCAACGCTCCGATCCCGGGGCGCGCGGCACGTCCGCCTCGCAGAGGAAGGCAGGCAGTCCCGTGGACAGAGCGATCGACGACCCTGGAGAGGCGCTGAACCCTCCCCCGCCCATGGAGACCCTGCCCGGCGCGGACTCCGTGGCATCCGCCAGGCAGGCTCTGGTCTCGGACGGTGCCCACGTCATGGCCGCCGCCGCCACGAAGTCGTGCCTCGGCGCGGAGAGCGGGGCGTGGGAGCGTTTCGCCGCCCACTGGGAGACGCTGAGCCCGGACACGTACGCCTCCGAGCGGGGCACACGCCGACTGCGCCGCTACGGACAGTTCTCCTTCGTACCGGCCACCGGGGAGGTGAATCTTTTGCCGCAGGCCCCCTTCGTACAGCCGGAGAGCAGCAATCCGCTCTATGTCTCCGTTGACCGCGTGTTCGAGCCTTTGACCAGTTCTTTCGCTGCCGACCCCGTGCTTCACGCGGTCCTGCGGCTGCTGGGACGGCTGGCGAGCGCCCTGGACGAGCCCACTGTGTGGAATGCGAAGGTGCACCCTTTCCGTGTCGTCGCGTCAGGGGACGCGTACGGCCTGCCCACCCCGGAGGGCAGGCACCGCGACGGTGTCACCCTCGTCTCCTCGCTGCTGGTCGGCCGGCGCAACGCCGCGGGCGGTGAGAGCTCGGTGTACGACCTGGACGGGAGGAAGCTTCTGGCGACCACGCTGAGCGAGCCGGGAACACTGCTCGTCGGAGACGACCGTCGCACCCTGCACAGCGTCTCACCGGTCCGTCCGGTGGACGACGAGCGTCCTGCCTACCGCGACGCACTGGTCGTGACGTTCACGCCGAGCTGAAGCCCCGGCCTGCGTCGAGTGAGATTCCCGGTGAGGCGAGCCCGCTGCCCTCGGTGCGCGCGACGAGATCGTCCACGACCCCGCTGAGCCCGCGCGGTGAGCCGGCCGCAGAGCGCTGCCGCTCGGCGCCCGAGCCCCGCGTGGACAGTCTCCGCAGGAAGGCAGCCACCTCCTCGAAGTCTCCGTGCTCCTCCAGCACGGGACGGACCTCGTCGACAAGCCGTCCGGCCTGCACGGCAGTGGGAAGGATCCGCCCGGTCAGCGCCTCCACTCCGCTGCCGGACCAGCCGTCGCGCGCGGCGCGCCAGCACGCCGCGCGCAGCAGCTCCCCGCAGATGGGCGGGCCCGGATCGCCGTGTCCGACTCGCGCCGCCGCGGTCACCACGAGCGCTCTGATCAGCACCGTCAGGGCCACCGCGTCCTCCGTTTCCGGCAGGACGTCCATCGTCCGGATCTCCAGCGTCGGCAGGCGGGGGTTCGGCCGGATGTCCCAGAAGGGGAGGCTCGCGTCCAGCATCGCCTCGGAGTCCGCCATGGCGGAGGCCAGCCGCTCGTGGTCCTCCAGTGATGCGGCATACGGCGGCGGACCCAGACAGGGGAACCTGCTTCTGATGACCGATCGCCAGCTGGCGTAGCCCGTGTCGTGCCCTCGGTGGAAGGGGGAGTTGGCGCTCAGCGCCACCAGGAGCGGGAGCCACGGTCTGAGGTGATTGCCGACGAGTACGGCAAGCTCGCGGTCCGGCAGATGCACGTGGACATGGAATGCGCAGACGGTGAAGTCGTCGAGCATGGCGCGGTACTGATCCACGCCGGCCCGGTAACGCCAGTGATCGCCGATGAGGACGGGCCCCGTGCCTGCGAGCACGGGTGAACCCGACGCGCACAGGCGCAGGCCTTCGGCCCGGGCGGCCATGGACAGCGCCCCTCGTATCCCGGCCAGACGGGTGCGCAGCTCCACGGAGCCGGTGCACGGCGGGGTCTTGCCCTCGATCTGGTATTCGGTGAACTCACCGGAGACGAGGGCGCCCAGGGTGCCCGAGGCACGTGCGACCACCTTGGAGCCGGACGCTTCGACGGCCCGGGTACCGGGGTGCACGAGGAGGTACTCCTCCTCCACCCCCACGGTCGGCGCTCGCGCACCCGCGGCCGGGCGGCCGGCTCCCTTGCCCAGGTTCTCGCTCATGGGCGTCCTTCGTTCGATTCCCCCATGTCTCCCGACTTCCTCACAGGGCGGAACTCACACCTCCCGGGTCAGGCCCCGCGTGAGCGGCACGGGATGGCCGGTCTCACCGGCCCCGCCGAGCCCACGAAATTCGACGGGGGATCCGGGCGCCTGGGGCATGTCGAGGGGAGACTGAACGTATCGCCTGCCCGGCCCCCGAGGAGTACCGTGCCAGTCCCGATCATCATCGACTGCGATCCCGGACACGACGATGCCATCGCCATCATGCTGGCGGCGGGAGATCCGGCGATCGATCTGCTCGCGATCACGACGGTCGCGGGGAACCAGACGGTCGAGAAGACCACGCTGAACGCGCGCAGGATCTGCACCGTCGCCTCGATCACCGGCGTTCCCATCGCCGCCGGCTGCGCGCGGCCGCTCGTTCAGCCCCTGCTGGTGGGGGACGACGTGCACGGCGAATCCGGTCTGGACGGGCCGCGGTTCCCGCAGCCCACGGTGGACGCTGTTCCCGAGCACGCCGTGGACCTCATGTACCGCATTCTGACCGGGCATCCGGAACCCGTCACACTGGTTCCGACGGCGCCGCTGACGAATGTCGCCGTGTTGCTGACGCGGTACCCCGACAGTGCCGCGCACATCCGGGACATCGTGCTCATGGGCGGCTCCACCAGGGGCGGCAACACAACCCCTGCCGCGGAGTTCAACGTCTACGTGGACCCCGAGGCGGCGGACATCGTCTTCCGCAGCGGCATCCCGGTCACCATGTGCGGGCTCAACGTGACCCACCAGGCGCTCGCAACGCCCGAGGTCCTGGCCCGTCTGGAGAACCTCGAAACCGAACTCTCCCGTATCTGCACGGAGTTGATCACGTACTTCGCATCCGCGTACCGGCGGCTGTGGGGGTTCACGTCCCCGCCCCTGCACGACCCCGTCGCGGTCGCCCGGGTCATCGACCCGGCCATCGTCCAGTGCGTCGAGGCGAGTGTGGCGGTCGAACTGCGCGGGCAGTACACGCGGGGGGCGACCGTGGTGGACATGCACCACTACCTGGACCGGCCCGTGAACGCACGTGTCGCGCTCACCCTGGACAGCGAGAAGTTCTGGGACCGGGTGATCGCGGCGATCGATGTGCTCGGCAAGCGCAAGGCGTGACAACACGCGGACCCACGACCTGGACCCGCCCGCGAGCGCGCGGGGCCGGCCGGGCGCACTCGCAGACACAGGCATCGGGGCCGGTCCCCGGACCGGCCCCGATGCCTGTGTCTGCGAAGGGTGACCACCTTCAGGAACTGGTCCCCGACTGCCCCCGCAACTGCAGCGGGCCCCTGCGTCACGCACCGCTCCCCTTGGGCTTCAGCGAATGCCCACGCCGCCCGTACGCCGCGGGAGCGGCATGGTGTCGGCCGGTGTCATCGGTGTGGGCGGCGACCAGGACGTCGAAGAGTGCACGGGCCTCGACCATCGCCCCGCGCAACTCCTCCGTGCTCGCCTGCCCCCGGGTGGCGCGGTGCAACCTGCGGTACCCGCCGACCTGTTCCGCATGGTGCACGGAGAGCGCGGCGAGCTGCTCGTCATGGTGGGTGGGCTCCGGGAAACCACGGTCGTGCGCCAGGCGGGCCAGCAGGTGGTCGGCCTCCGCGACCGCCCTGTCCGGGGCGTCGACGAAGTGTTCCTGGAGACCGGCCCACTGGGCTACGTACTGCGCACGGCTCTCGTCGGCCAGCGGCTTGGGCCTCAGATCGCCGTGGCGTTCGACGCGCTCGCTCAGTTCACGCTCCGCGGCCTTGGTGTCGCCGTCGTGGCCGGCGAGGGCACGGTCGTACTCGGGGCCGAACCGCTGCTCGAGCCCCCTTCGGCCGCGTCGCCTGCCGGCTCCGGAGTAGAACACCGCGGCGACGACGACCGCCAGCACCGCGAGCACAGCAACGATGATCAGGACTGTGGACATGACTGCCTTTCCGGTTCACGACTCGTTGTGCCGAATCGGTAGGACTGTTCTCGCGGGTTGCCCACAAAACGGCGGCCAAACAGCCTGCCCTCGGGGCGGGGCTGTCAGCGCTTGGCGGCGCGGCGTACGTTCTCGACGTCGCCGCAGCCGGCCGACAGCTGCTCGGCCCGTACACGTTCGAAGGCACGGCCCAGTTCGACGCGGCGCTCGTCGGAAACGTTTGCCCTCGCGTCGTTCAGGATCGTGCGCTCTTCCTCGTCCAGATGGTGGGCCACGGCCTTGACCAGCTTCTCCAGTTTCTCGTCCCACTCCTCGTCGCCGACCTCATCCACCTCCATCAGGTCGAGCAGCGCCTCGTTGCCGTCGGTGTGCTCTTCCTCCCCGTGCTCGACCTCGTCGCTGTCGATGTCCTTGTAGCGCTTCAGGGCCGGATAGACCTCGGCCTCCTCGGCCACCTCGTGCGCGATCAGAAGACTCGCGAACTCGCCCAGGGCATGCGCCCGGTCCTCGTCGGCACTGCGCATGCGACGGAGAAGGTCCTCCATCGTGCGGTGGTCCTTGAGGATCGTCTCGACCACATCGTGGGCTACCACTCACGTCACTTCCCTTCGTAGGCAACGTTTCAGGCCGACGGGCACGGTTGCAGCGCTCGCTCGATCGCCGACCTGACGCAATCCGGCTTCGGCTCTCGTTTCCCCCGAGATCCGACCGGTATTCAGGCGTGTGACGGATGCCAGGCGGGGCAGACGCAACCACGGAGGTTGACAGCCATGGTTGCCCTGCTTCTCGTTCTGCTGCTCGCACTGATCCTTTTCGGGGCGGGCTTCGCGCTCAAGGCTTTGTGGTGGATCGCGGTCATCGTGCTTGTCGTGTGGCTGCTCGGGTTCCTGGTTCGCCCTGCGGGCGGCGGGGGCCGCTGGTACCGCTGGTAGGCGGACAAGAGCGAACTGGTGGTGGTGAACGGTGCTCGAACCGATCACAGGACCGAATCGTGGAAAGTCGGACGACTCAGGGCCGACGGAAGCACGGAGAACATCGCGGTCACCGGCGAGGACCCCCCGCGTCACTCCCGTTCAGGGCGGTCCGCTCCTCGTCGAAGGACCCGTTGAGATCGTGATGCCGGACGGGAGCGTCCAGCTGTCGGAGCGCCCGACCGTGGCTCTGTGCATGTGCAGGCGCAGTCAGCGATTCCCGTTCTGCGACACCAGCCACCGGCCCCGTGTGAGGCCCGAGGGCGGACGGAGCGTGAGGGCCGACGGCGGACGGGCGAGCTGACCTCGAACGGCCTTCCGGGGTGCTTGAGGTCTCAGGACTGTCGCTTGGACACCCCGGTACCCGGGACGGTGGCGGAGTTGATCCCGATCGCTTCGTCGACCGCCGCGCTCGATGCCGCGGCTTCCTTGGTCCGCTCATGCGGGGCGGCCGCGTCCCCCCGCCCCGCAGGGCGCTGAGATGATGCCGGTAGTTCTGCCGGTTGTTCGCCGGTCACCACGATCGCGTTGCCGTCGACGTGGTGTTCCATCACGAAACCGGCGTCCGTCAGAGCAGCGAGCACCGCGATGCTCAGGGCTTTGTGTATTCCCGGGTACGGCGCAGTCATCTCGTGACCAAGCCCGGGTTCGCCGGAAGGGGACGGGCCGGTCGGTTCGGTCCATCCGATGAGGACGCCGTACGGTTGCGCCTGCACGGTCAGCCCTGACACCTCTTCGTCGTCGTGACCCGAGATCTGGAAACCCGCGTCGGCGAGGGCTTGGCGGACGCCCTGGCACAACGATGCGGGTCCGCTCCCGGCGCGAGCGCCGGGCGGCAGAATATCGGGGGCCAGAAGTTCCAAGGTGCCCGTCACCTCCATCAGTCTGCGTATCTGGGAGCCCGCGTTCCGTAGGGCCACGGTCCGCCCGGAGGCCAGGGCCCGGCTTCGGACCTCCAGGAGAGCGTGCAGACCCGAGGAGTCGCAGAAGGTGACGCCGGCGAGGTCGAGGTCGAGCCCGCCCCCGGCCCGGAGGGCGGCGGTCAGAGCATGGAGCAAGTCAGAGGCGCCCTCGATGTCGATCTCGCCGACGACGACGGCAAGGGAGGCTTCTCGGCCGCCGCCGGTCACGGTCACCGCCAGGCGGGGGCCGCAAGCAGTGGCGCCCCAGGGGGGTTGGAGCGGCGGCGCCGCAGAGGACGCCGTCCTGGGGCGGGACCCGTCGCGGCCGTCTGAACGAGAGGTCATGAGAGCACTCCCTTTTGCCTGGGCAACTTGCCTCCTCATGTTCGTACGCAGCCCACAGACACGTCAAGAGATACATGAAATGGGATTCCGCCTTTGAAAAACGCGTATCTGGAGCCGTACGATCAGGACATGAATGCGCCCGTGCCACCGCGCAGTACGTGGACCTTCCTGACCAACCACACCCGCGTGCTCTCGGCGATCGCACGTGATCCGTGGGCGAGGATCCGCGACCTCGCGTCGGCGCTCGGCCTGACCGAGAGGACGGTTCAAGCCCTGGTGTCCGACCTGGAGGAGGCCGGGTACCTCACGCACACGCGCGAAGGCCGCCGGAACAAGTACCAGGTGGTACTCGGCGGCAAGTTCCGCCACCCGGCGGAAGGGGACCGAGCCATCGCCCCGCTGCTGGAGATCCTCGCCGACCTGCCGGACGCCGAATCCCCTCGAGGCAGTGACGGTCCGTGACCGCAACACGTGATGGGGCGCGGGCACGCCCATCGACGCAGAGTCGCCGAGCACAGAGTGGGGCGACCGGTCCCGCCCGCAACGCCCGGAGCCCGCAACCGCGATGATCAGCGGTCGCCCGGCTCCTCCTGGTCCGGGAGCTCGTCCGTGATGTGCATCGCGGCTTCCTCCGCCGATGCCGCGCCGCCGTCGATGCCCACGTCGTGAGCCACCACGTCGGTCGGGCGGCGCGAGGCCGGCTCCGGCGGCTGAGTCAGGCGGCCGGCTCGGACGGTGCCGGCCTCCCCATCGACCGGTTCGCCCTCGCCGTCGGCGAGATCGCCGATGCCGTCGCCCTCGGACGGCACGACGTCCGGTACCTCCTGTGCGAGCCGCTCGTCGAGGGACTCGCCCTCGCGCTGCTCCGCGCCGGTAGTGCCGTACTTGCCGACACCGAGCGGGCGCTCGGGAGGCGAGTAGCCCTCGTTCATCATCTCGTCCAGACCGGGCTCGTCGATCACATTCTCCAGATCGAGGTCATCGCTCGGCGGGTTCTGCACGTCCGAGTTCTCGGGCTGGTAGACGTCGTCGCCCCGCCCCTGGCTGCCCTGCGCACTCTCGTCGGACATGGTTGGATCCCCTTTCTGGGCGGCTCGCGGCTTCGGAGCCGGAGAGCCTCACAGGGTCAGGGCGAAAGCAAGGAAGAAAGCCGCGATCATCTCGCCCGGTGGCACCGATCCCCCAGGCTCAGGGCCGGTCGTGTCGCGCGGATCAGGATCCGGATTGTTGGTAGCCATATGAGCCGAGTGCCCGAAATCCACCGACCCAACAGTAGGGCTGTCAGGAACCGCCGTGCTGATGCTGCTCGGGCAGATGGCTCTCCGGGTGCACCCACAGCAGGACATTGCCGGGCTGCTCGCTGCCCGCCGCCGTCCACTCGTTGCGGAAGAACGTGAGGACGTCGTGGTCCGAGTGGCGCAGACTGAAGTGGGTCAGGACGAAGAGCGTCTGCGGATGGGCCTCGACCACCGGCCGCAGCCGGCTCCACACCGTGTGCCCGACCCGGTCCGCCCGGTCCAGCTCCGTGTCGTCGAGGTAGGTGCACTCGGTGATGACGACGGGGTACTCGAAGAGCCAGGGGTTGCGCTCGAAAACGCTGACATGTGTGTCGCCGAGGAAGGCGAACAGCGGTCGGAGGACCTCCCGTTCGACCGCGGCACCCTCCTTGCGCTTCCGCGCCACGATCTGCCCGAACTCCGCGCCCCGGCCCTCCCGGACGAGGGAGCGCCGCAGCTCCTCGTACTCCGGCAGCAGCGCCTTGCGGCGCTCGGAGAAGGCGTATCCCACACAGGGCACCTTGTGCACGCACTCCACCACCCGCACATGGTGTCCACCACGTCCGAAGGTGAACTCGTCGCCGGGTTGTACACCATGCAGGCGGTGGGTCCCGACGAGAGACGGGTCGAATGCCGCACCGTGGTTCAGTTCGGCTGACGCCCGCACGTAGGACTCGACGTACGGCACCGCCGCGGCGGGCAGATGGATGTCGGTCCCCGAGGGCTTGGACGCCAGGTGGTCCAGGTCCTTGGAGTGGTCATGGTGGGTGTGGGTGAGGAAGACGGTGTCCACCTGCCGTCCTTCGCACAGCCCCGCGTCGAGGCTGCACCGCAGCTCGGGGATGTGGAAGAAGGTCTTGTCGTTCGCACGGGAGTAGCCGGTGAGGGTCAGCTCGGTGCCGGGGATCCGCCACGTCTTCCACTGCCGGAACGGGTGTCCTCGCTCCAGCCGCTCGGGGTGGTCGGTCTGCCGCTCGGGGGTCTGCGTCATCGGTGTCCTCCGTCGACAGCCGTGGGAGCAGCGGTGTCGGACCGCCGTGATCAAGTCGGGGCGCCCGATGGTAGCGGTCGCCGGCTCGCCGGCGCTCGGGGATATGTGACCGCGCCGAGCCGTCGGATCCAGCCGGGGTCCTGCGTGCCCGCGGCCCCTGCCGAACTCCGGGCCGTCGAGCACACAAGCGTTACGCCTCGTGCCTGCCTCACTGGTCCGGCAGTGTCAGGAGCGCCGACTCGCCCGGCCCGACGGACACCGCTCTGTCGGGCAGCCGTACGTCGATCGGTGATCCGGCCGAGGCCGGCACACCGATCTGCAGCTCTCCCGGGCGCACGCGTACAGCCACGCCCCAGTGCTCGTGGTAGCGGATGGAGAACCCGTACTCGGACAGCTGCTGCGAGGGCACCGGATCGAGCCAGAGAGCCCCGCTGCGGGTCTCGAGACCGGTCAGCCCGCGCTGGACGAGGTCGAGCGTGCCGGCCATGGCTCCCAGGTGCACTCCCTCTCCTGTGCTGCCGCCGTGCAGGTCGGCGATGTCGCTCTCCAGCGCTTCCTGGAGATACGTCCACGCATCCTCGCGCCGTACCCGGGCCAGCACCCAGCCGTGGACCAACCCGCTCAGTGTCGACCCGTGGCTGGTGCGGTTGAGGTAGTAGTCGACCGTTCGGTGCCAGGTCGCATCGTCCAGGTCGTAGCCGAGCCGGCGGAACAGGCCGCTGAGTTCGGCGGGTGAGAAGAGGTAGCCGAGCATCAGCACATCGGCCTGTTTGGAGGCCTGATAGCGGTTGACCGAGTCACCCTCCGCTTCCAGGATGCGGTCGAGGCGGCGGATGTCGCCATAGCGTGCCCGGTAGCTGTCCCAGTCGAGTTCCGCCAGGTCGCCGAACCCGGCGAACTGGCTGATGACGCCCGAGTGGAACGGTACGAACAGCCGGTGGGAGACCTCTTCCCAGCGGGTCAGCTCCCCGGTGTCGAGGCCGGTACGTTCGAACAGTTCCCGGCGGCGTGGTTCGGGCAGTTCGTGCACCACGTCGAGCGCGCGGGCGAGCACCCAGGCCGCGGTGACATTGGTGTAGGCGTTGTCGTCGAGGCCCGGTTCCCAGGCGTCGGGGTACGCCTCGTGGTACTCGTCCGGCCCGACGACGCCGCGGATCCGGTAACGCCCCATGTCCTCGTCACACGTGGCACAGTCGGCCCAGAAGCGGGCGATCTGCGTCAGTATCTCGGCGCCCTCGGTGTGCAGGAACTCCGCGTCGCCGCTTGCCTCGCAGTACTGCCAGACGTTGTAGGCGATGGCCGATCCGACGTGGTGCTGCAGCCGGGAGTGGTCGGGAACCCAGCGTCCCGAGCGGGGGTTGAGGTGCAACTGCTGGGTTTCCTCGCGGCCGTCGCTGCCGCTCTGCCAGGGAAACCAGGCCCCCTGCTGTCCGGCGTCACGCGCGCGGCTGCACGCCATTTCCAGTCGCCGGTACCGGTAGAGGAGCAGCGCCCGGGAGACTTCGGGGAAGTGCAGGTTGAGGTACGGCAGCACGAACAGCTCGTCCCAGAAGATGTGGCCCCGGTACGCCTCGCCGTGCAGCCCCCGGGCCGGGACACCGACATCCAGGTCGACGGTGTGGGGCGAGAGCGTCTGCAGAACGTGGAAGAGATGCAGCCGCAGGATGTGCCCCGCTTCCCCCGGCACGTCCAGCTCCGCCCTGCGCCACAGTTGCCGCCATGCCGCGCGGTGGGACCGCAGGAGCGCCTCGAACCCCGGAGCCCGGCCGACGCGGTCCACAGCTGCGTGCAGGGGATCGCTGATGGCGGGGTCGTGGGAGGTGTGCAACGCCACCGTCTTGTCGACGGTGCGCGGCTGTCCGGAGGAGAGCGACAGCCGCAGAACCTGGACGGCACGCAGCGGCTCGTGCGCCGGATGGATATGAACCGTGGGGTCGTCGACGGTGATACGGGCGGCCATACCGATCCGGATGTCGGAGGTGGTGGTACGGCAGCGCAGCCACACCGTGTCGGGGGCTCCGTTCCCGGCGTTGACATGGATCAGATGGTTGCCGCTCAGCTCCTGATACCGCACCACCCCACTGTTGGTGACCGCTCCGTCGAGGGCGGCCTCCACCTCGATGTCACCGGACCATCCCTCGGCAGTGAACTCGGTACGCAGCACGGCGAGATGCGGGTCCCCCATATGGACCAGGCGCAGTTGCCGGACGGCGAGTGCGCGGCCGTCCTCGGCCACGTATCGCAGGCTCCGCTGCAGCGTTCCGGCGCGCAGGTCCAGGCTCTGGCGGTGTTCGCGCAATGCCGTGCTGTCGGGTGTGAACCAGGGTGCGTCCCCGTCCTGGCCGTGCATCCTGAAGCGCACGGGCAGCCAGTTGGGCAGGTTGACCATGTCCTCGTTCTCGACCTGCCGGCCGGCGACGGTCGAGGTGAGGCGGTTGTAGCAGCCGGCGGCGTAGGTGCCGGGATAGTGCACGGAATCGGCCGTGCACTCGGGTGCCGCCCCCCGGGTGGCGAAGTAGCCGTTGCCGAGGGCGCACAGCGCCTCCCGAAGGCGCTCCCGGACGGGGTCGTATCCCTCGTACGTCCATGTCCACTTGGGCATCGTCACTCCTCGGGGTCGTCGGCGAGGAGTTCGGCAAGGTCCCGGACGATGTCGGCGCGCGCGAGCAGCGCGGCGTCGGCTCCGTGAGATGCGGACCGGTCCACGCCGCGTCGGCCCGCTTCGACGCCGGCCGGCGAGTCCTCGACGGCCACGGATCGGGCCGCGGGGGCGCCGAGCCTGCGGGTCGCCTCCAGGAAGAGGGCGGGATCCGGTGTGCCGACAAGCCCGAGTCGGGCTGCCTCGCCGCCGTCCACCACGGCGTCGAAGAGGCTCGGCACCTCCGCGCGGGCGAGCAGATCACGAGCGTGGCGGGACGCCGACACCGCGGCCAGGGGAATGCCCCGGGTGCGCAGCAGCCTCGGCGCCGCGGCGCAGGCCTCGATCCCGTGTGCGCGCAGCTGCTCGGTGAACGCCTGCTCCTTGCGAGCCGCCACGGCTGCGACCGTGCCCGTGCCCGGGGGGTCGTCGAATCCGCCGGGCGTGAGCTCCAGATCGCGCGGGGCGAGGAACGAGGCAGCACCGTCCAGGCGCGACCTGCCGTCCACGGAGCGCAGGTGGTCGTCCGTCACGTCGAAGGGACGTCGCGACGTCGGGTCTTCGGACGGGTGTGCGAGCAGGCAGGCGTCGAAAGCCGTCTTCCAGGCAGCGGCATGCATCCGCGCGGAGTCGATGATCACGCCGTCGGTGTCCGGGACGACGGCCGCGACGCCGCGCCTTGGCAATCCGTCGGCCCCGTCCATGGTCATATGCCTGTGGCGGTGATGCGGCTCGGCGCCTGACGGGCGACGCGCACAGTCATCTCGCATCGCCCGGTCTGCGGCTGCCGGTCATCGCTGCCGACGCTGTGCGCCCGTCCGACGGACCAGCGCCCATCGCTTCGAGATCCCGGTCCGCCCATCGCATCAGCTGCCGGGCGAGGCTGCTCATCGCCCGGCCGGCAGCGAGTTCGTCACCGATCTCGGGGACGTCGATGTCCTGCGGGTTGCAGTGGGCGGTGCCGTGGCCGGTGAGAGTCGTAGCGCCCGTGTCCAGGACAGCCCGGGCCTTTGTCGTGCCGTCCTCCTCCGACAGAAAGAGTCCGACCTTCCACTCCAGCGTCCTTGTCATGGCATACCTCCTGACGCGCCGGCGGGGGCGTAAAGCCCACGCGGCGCGGTCCTGACTTCAGGATCCAGCCTTGCGACCGCTTCGGCGACGGGACGCGAACGGATCCTCGGATGCGGCCCGCACCGCCGGTGGACGGAATGAACGGCCGCTCGGCATGCGGTGCACGGCCCGCCGGAGCAATCTGGTCCTGGAGCTGCCTGTCCCTCCGGCCGGCAGCCGGCCGGAAAGGGTTGGCAGCGATGTTCGTGAGACTGAGCACCTATCAGGGATCACCGGTTCCCGCGGAGGGAGACCTGACCGCGAACTGGGAGGCGATTCTCGGGCAGGTCCGGGAGGTTCCCGGTTTCCGGGGCGTGTACTACCTCATCGACCGAGCCTCCGGGAAGGCCACGTCGCTGACCTTGTGGGATGACGAACAGAGCATGCACGCCAGCGAGCACACGGCCACCCGGCTCCGTGAGGAGATCGCCCGGAGGGAAGGCCAGCGGATTGTCTCGGTCGAACGCTTCGAAGTGGGATTCAGCCACCTGGAGCCGTGACAGCGCTGCCGTGACCGCACAGCCGGGGCGGAGTGCCTGTCGTACCTCGCAGAGGCTCGCTCATGGGGTACCCGGCTGCTCGGGTCCGTGATCGATCAATGCCGACTTGCGCTCATCGGCTCGCTGAGGGCACCCAGAGAGCGATATTGAGCCATTCGTGTTGTGATCGATGGCGAAGGACACAACGCTGTACAGGACGGGAGGAAACCATGGCTGAGAAGCTGCGAGCCCGCGACATCATGTCCAGTGGTGTGCAGTGCGTCGGTGCGCACCAGTCGCTGTTCGACGCGGCGAAGATGATGCGTGATCTGGATGTCGGCGCCCTGCCCATCTGCGGAGACAACAACAGGCTCACAGGCTTGATCACCGACCGTGACATCGTCATCAACTGCTGCGCCGAAGGCATCGACCCGGCGACCGTACAGGCCGGATCGCTCAACTCCGAAGTGCACTGGATCGATGCCGACGCGGACGCCGCCGAGGTCCTGAGGACCATGGAGGAGCACCAGATCAAGCGACTGCCGGTGATCGACGTCAAGGGCGGCCACCGTCTGATCGGCATGATCACAGAGGCGAATCTCGCGAGGAACCTCAGCGATCAACAGATCGCGGAGTTCGTGAGCCGCGTGTACGCGACCCCGTTGGCCGGTCAGTCGGCCGGCTGAGGTCGCCTCATCGATCCTCGCCACGAGCAATGCTCGTGGCGGAGATCCGCGGCATCCTGCGTCACGGAGGAGATCGGCTCCGCAAGACCCCGCCCCATGACCGGGACGGGGTCTTCGGGGTTGCCGGGGTCCGACGCCGCCCGGGTTCCTGCGCCACGTACGCGCGGTACATACGCCGAGGTGATTCCTGCCGCCAATCCCCCTTACCGGCAAGCAAGTTGGGCCTCAGCCAATCTGTCCCCCCGGATACGGATCGGGGGGTAGTCTCCCCACGACGGTGCCGGGCACCGCATACAGGGAGAGGCGGAGAGCACGCTTTGGTCGATGACAGTCAGCCCGAGACGACCGCGATACCGTTCGATGTGCCGACCTCGGCACGGGCCTACGGATGGATGCTGGGAGGCAAGGACAACTACGACGTCGACCGCAGCTTCCTCCTCACCACGCTGCCGGACTTCCCCGAGTGCGTCGACATCGCAAGGCAGAACCGACAGTTCCTCTTCCGGGCTGTGCGCTACCTGACGCAGGAGGCCGGCATCCGCCAAATCCTTGACATGGGATGCGGGCTGCCGACCGACAACAACGTCCACCAGGTCGCCCGGCGCTTCGCCCCGGACACCCGTGTCGTCTACGTCGACATCGACCCCATCGTGCTGGCCCACGGCCGGGCGCTGCTGTCCGATGACGCCTCCACCACCGTCATCACGGCCGACATGCGGGATCAGCAGTCCGTCCTCGAGCATCCCGAAGTACGGCGGCTGATCGACTTCGGCGAGCCGGTGGGGGTGCTGTTCCTGTCCGTGGTCCACCACCTCACCGATGCGGACGATCCGCGTCGGATCCTGCGCACGGTCATCGACGGGGCGGCACCGGGCAGCCACCTGGGCCTGTCACAGGTCGTCTCGAACGACCCGGCCAGGGGCGCCGAGATGACCGCTCACATCTCACAGAGCGGAATCCCCTGGCAGACCCGCACCCCGGCCGAGCTGGACGGCCTCCTGGACGGGCTGGAGCCGGTGAAACCGGGACTGGTCAACCTGGCCGACTGGCGCCCGGACCCCGATCAGCCACCCCTGGCCCCGGTGCACCCGGACCTGGCCCCCTACATCGGCGCCACCAGGAACAGCAAGGGCATCTACGAGTACGGCGGGATACTCCGCAAGCCATAGGCACCCGTGGGACCGGGAGGTGTTCACCACACGCCGCGCGCGTCCTGCCGGGCGGCGCTCAGCGGATCGTTCGCCCCTCCCGTCCCCCGCCCCGCAGCACTCCTCACACACGTATGCGCGGATAATGCATATATGCCTCGACTGTGAGCACCTTGACAGGTACATCTGTACCTTCTACGTAGATTGTGGAGAAAGGTCTGCTCCGTGTCAGCAGGTGAGAGGGTTGTGAGGTGAGGGCCGCGGCGTCCGCCACTCCCCCGTGCCGGGCGCCGGGTCCACCGCATCCAACATTCAAGGGGTGGGGCCTGCTGTGGGAGTGGACCACGGCCGGAGGAGAAGACCATGGCACGTGCAGTGGGTATCGACCTCGGTACAACGAACTCCGTCGTCAGCGTTCTGGAAGCCGGCGAGCCCACCGTCATCACCAACACCGAAGGCGCCCGGACCACCCCCTCGGTGGTCGGCTTCGCAAAGAGCGGTGATGTGCTGGTCGGGGAGGTCGCCAAGCGGCAGGCAGTGACCAATGTCGATCGCACCGCGCGGTCGGTCAAGCGCCACATGGGCGAGGCGACGTGGCGTTTCCCGGACAGCGGCGACATCGACGGCAAGCGCTACACCGCGCAGGAGATCTCGGCGCGGGTGCTGCAGAAGCTGAAGCGTGACGCCGAGTCCTACCTGGGCGAGGACGTGACGGACGCGGTCGTCACCGTCCCGGCGTACTTCAACGACGCACAGCGCACCGCGACCAAGGAGGCCGGAAAGATCGCGGGGCTCAATGTCCTGCGTATCGTCAACGAGCCGACGGCCGCGGCGCTCGCCTACGGCCTGGACAAGGAGAACGACCAGACGATCCTCGTGTTCGACCTCGGTGGCGGCACCTTCGACGTGTCGCTGCTGGAGATCGGCGAAGGTGTCGTCGAGGTCAAGGCCACCAACGGCGACACGCACCTCGGCGGTGACGACTGGGACCAGCACGTCGTGGAGCACCTGGTCAAGCAGTTCAAGAACGCGTACGGCGTCGACCTGTCCAAGGACAAGATGGCTCTGCAGCGTCTGCGCGAGGCCGCGGAGAAGGCGAAGATCGAGCTGTCGTCCTCGACCGAGACG
>NZ_JBIAPT010000037.1:0-60794 GCF_042888425.1 Streptomyces sp. NPDC002889 | reverse complement strand
AGGACGGACGAACTCCCACTCGGCATCCGACAGTTCATGGCGACGTATCACCCGACCATGATCCACCACGCAAGATCATTTGACGACAGACCCTAATGCGCTAGCAGCCTCCACCAACGACGCGCAGGCTTCCGGCATCGGCTGCGCAACGCCGCCCGCTTGTTCGAGACGCTGTAAGCCGCGCCGACACCGGATCCGGATGCGCTTGGCCAAAAAGGAGTTGTTGTCATGGACATGTCCTATGACTACGTTGTCAGTCATGAGCGAAAACCCCCAGCCCCATGGCGAGCCGTCCAACGGCCGCGAGAACACATCCCGCCGCGCGGTACTCACCGGACTCGGCGCCTCCGCACTGACCCTGGCCGCCGCAGGACTCGCGGCCCCCGAGGTGCTCGGGAAGAGCCCGCAGGACAGAAGGGCGCCGGCCGCGGCGGCACTCGAGGCCGCGTGCGTACTGACACCCGAACAGACAGAAGGCCCCTACTACCTGGATCTGGAGACGGTCCGCAAGAACATCACCGAGGGCAAGGCCGGTGTGCCCCTCACCCTGCGCACCACGGTCGTCGACACCAGGACCTGCGCCCCGCTCCCGAACATCGCCGTCGACATCTGGCAGTGCGACGCGATCGGGAAATACTCGGGCTATGTCGCCGGCGGCTCGACGCCCGACACCACGTTTCTGCGCGGCGTACAGCTGACCGACGCCAGTGGCGTCGCCGAGTTCACCACCATCTACCCCGGCTGGTACGCGGGCCGCGCCCTGCACATCCACCTCAAGACGCATGTCGGCGGCACCGTCTCCGGCGGCGAGTACGAGGGCGGGCATGTGACCCACACGGGGCAGCTGTACTTCCCCGAGAACTACAACACCCAGGTCGCCGCCCTCGCTCCGTACCGGACCAACACGGCCCGGCGTACCCTCAACGCGCAGGACGGCATCTATCGCAACGGCGGTTCGGCGACCCTTCTCTCCATCACGCTGGTCGGCAGCACGCTCAGCCAGGGCGTCATCGGCACCGTGATCCTCGGGATCAACCCCACCGCGACTCCCTGACGGGACCCGTGCCCCCAGCGGGCCGTCATGGCGCAGCCGCCGACGGGCGGCTGCGCCGCTCCACCCCGACAACGAGGCCGACCGGCAAGCGTGTTCGGTGCGCGTGGCCGGTGCAGCACAGCGACGGGCCGGCGATCCACCACACCGACGTGTACCAGAACGCGAACTTCGACGATGTGCTCACCAGGGCCCGTGACTTCCTCGGGGCCCACCCCACCGAGGCCGTTCTGCTGAACCTGCACGGCGAGTGTGACGCGAACACCACCGAGGGCGGCAGCGGAAGCAGTTCGACAGGACACTTTGCCGACGACCCGTCGAACACCAGCGCCGCGGACCGCATCAGGGAACAGAGCACCAACATCGCGACCGTTGCGCTCCCAGTCGGGATTCCCGGTAAGTCCTTCCTGAGAACAGGGCGGCCCCAGGCGATGGAGGCGCGCGGGTCAGGGGGTGAGCAGAGCCTTGATGGCGCGGCGCTCGTCCATCGCCTTGTAGCCCTCGGCGACCTGCTCCAGGGGCAGGGTGAGGTCGAAGACCTTGCCCGGGTTGATCCGGCCCGAAAGGACGCGGTCGATCAGGTCGGGCAGGTAGCGGCGCACGGGCGCGGGGCCGCCCCGCAGGCCGACATGGGAGAAGAACAGCTCCTGCCCGTCGATCTGCACGTCGTGGGGGACGCCGACGAAGCCGACGTTGCCGCCCGGCCGGGCCGAGTGCAGGGCCTGCCGCATAGCCTGCGCGGTGCCGACGCACTCCAGGACAGAGTCGGCGCCGATCCCGTCGGTGAGGTCCTTGAGGCGGGCAACGCCGTCCTCGCCGCGCTCGGCGATGACGTCGGTCGCACCGAACTCGAGGGCAAGCTGCTGCCGGGACTCGTGGCGGCTCATGGCGATGATCCGCTCCGCGCCCTGTTCCTTGGCGGCGATCACCCCGCACAGACCGACCGCGCCGTCCCCGACCACCACAGCGGTCGAGCCGGGCTTGACCTCGGCGGCCAGCGCGGCATACCAGCCGGTCCCCATCACGTCAGAGACGGCCAGCAGACCGGGCACGAACTCATCAGCCGGGTGCTCGTCGGTGGCGACCAGGGTGCCCTGGGCGTTGGGGATGCGCACGTAGTCGGCCTGGCAGGTGCTCATGAATTCGCGGTGCAGGCAGTTGGACTGCCAGCCGTTCCGGCAGTTCGCGCAGGTGTTGTCCGAGGTGGCGAAGGAGCCGACGACGAACTGGCCGGGCTTGACCGAGGTGACCTCGCTACCGACCTCCTCCACGACACCGACGTACTCGTGCCCCATCGGGTGCGGGTCGCCGATCGGCTCCAGGCCGCGGTAGGGCCACAGGTCCGAGCCGCACACGCAGGTGACGGCCGTACGGATGATCGCGTCGGTCGGCTGGAGGATCTTCGGGTCGTCAAGCGTCTTCCAGCGGACGTCGCCGGGGGCGTAGATCACTGCTCCGCGCATGAGGGGTTCCTTACGTGCTGGGGCGTCCGATGCGGGGGCGGTACCGACCGGCGCCGAGTGCGGTTGCATGCCCGGGACGGGACCGTGCTGCTGTCCACGTGCCGGGACCGGGCACCACTTGCGCCCCCTGTGACGGCGGGGCGGGGAAGTGCCACGTCATCCAGGTAACCCGCTTTCCGCGCGGGCAGCCAGGCATCATCGAAGGGTGTGCTGCTGGTACATCCCTCCCGCGCCATGGGACGTTCGGTCGGGGTGTGGACAGCCGTGAAGAGGTCCGCGAGTTTCTGACCTCGCGGCGAGCAAAGATCACCCCCGAACGGGCCGAACTGCCCGTCGGGCCTCGGCGCGGCGTCCCCGGCCTGCGCCGCAGCGAGGTCGCAACCCTGGCCGCGGTCAGTGTCGAGTACTACGCCAAACTCGAACGCGGCAACCTGGCCGGCGTCACACCGGCCGTTCTCGAGCCGTCGCCCGCGCCCTCCAGCTCGACGAAACCCTGCGGCGCTCCCGATGCGCACCGCCGCATCAGGAGCGCTGCCACACTCCCGTCCCGCAGCCACGCGGCCAGCACGTCAGGCCCGAACCGCCGTGGACGAGGTACGCACCCGGGCGAGGGATCTTGCCGCCCGGCCGACCCCGGTTGCGGCCTGGACCATCGAGCGCATGGGCAAGCATCGCCGGCCCGGGTCGCCGACCAGCCGTCCCCCACCCACCCCGCCCCAGACGAAACCCAACATCACCACCAAAGACACTGGGCTGCCGAACCCACGCAGTTGGCAGCTGATCCGCTTGGGCGCGCCGGGCGCAGCGGTGGTGAGACCACCACCCGGCGTGCCCGTCGGCAGACCACCCTGTTCACCGGCGGGCACCAACGTTCCCCCGACGCCCTGAGGGCCGGGGTGGGCTCAGCGTCGGGGGCCGTCGTCTTCGTCGACGCTTTCGGTCTCGATCCGCTCTTCATGCGGGGGGACCTCGTGTTGGGCGTCGGGGATCTCCGGCCCGGTCAGGGCCTGTTCCCCAGTGGTGCTGCTGATCGGCTCGTGTTCCACCCGGAATTCTTCATGTCGCGGAGGGACGCTCTGCCGCTGCTCGTCGGCGACCATGTACTGGATCAGCCGTGCCCGCCCTGCGTGACGGCGTTCGGTGCCGACGCGCAGTTTCTCCTGCGAGCGCCGCGTCATTGCCTCATCGTCCCCGGAGCGGGCGATGCCCGAGGCGTCGTCGTAGTTGGGCTGCGCGGTGGGGTCGACGTGCTCTTTGCCGCTCCGGGCGATGCCCGAGGCGGTGGTGTCGTCGTAGGCGAGAGCGGTGCCGGTGGTGGTGGCGTCGGTGGTGGCCTGGGAGCCGGTGTGCGCCCATCCGCCCTGTCCGGGCTGATTGGCCTGCTGCCAGGCTTCGTCCCAGGCGATGCCGTAATGCTCGTACAGGCGGTGCTCCTCCTCCTCGGAGAGGTGGCCGCCGGCGTCGACGTCGACGTTGGGCGCGTCCTCGACTGTGTCCGCGGTATAGGGGACCTCGAGATGGTCCTCGACCATGGTGGCCTCACGTGTGGGGACGAAGGACTCCCTGGTGCCGAACAGGCCGGTCTTGACGCTGACCCATTCCGGTCGGCCGGTGACATCGTCGAGGAAGACATGCTTGGCGTCGCCGATCTTGTTCCCGTCGATGTCCTGGACGGGATGCTCCAGCACGGTGGGAATTTGCTCCTGGGTGATCATCTTGGCCTCCTGCTTCCCGTCATTGGCTACCAGGGGCGCGTAACCCGCAGGACGGGAAGAAAACGCCCTAAATGGCACGCAATCAGCTACTGCAATCGCAAAGTCCAGGGAGCTGGAAGTTCACGGCGCAGCGTTCGTGGTTACCCGTACGGCGTGGCACCGATGTGGCAGCGAAAGCAGTATGGCCAGCGCCAACGTGCCGGTCGTGGGGCGGATCGGGAGTCAGGGGGTAGGCGGCTGACACCTGGCGCTGGGTTCAGGAGCTGAGGGAGCCCGTTCGTCGGCAGGGCATACCGAACACGTCAGCGGATCCGGCAACTGATTTGTCGCCCACGCCGTCAATGCGCGGCCCCAGCACCATCATGGCTGGTGCGCACAGCGTGGAAATCACCTGGACAAGGTGTTCGCGCACGAGGTGGCCGACGCGGGAGTAGGCAGCAGCCGAGTCGGGACCATGAAGCCCTTCCGTACCGCTCATGCTCCTCACCGGGAGGGCTCGGCAGCCACCCTGAGCGTCTTCAGACCTCAGGACGGTCGACCGACCGTCAATGCGACAGCCGTCACGACAGCTTGTCGAGCAGATGACCACCGCGGTCCGGCCGCACTCACCTGCGCGCTCGACGATGCCGTTCTGGCCGGCCCGTTCAGGCATCTGGAGCCAGTGGGCCCCGAGCAGGGCCCCGTACCAGACGGCTTCGTCACCACGAGGTTCCACAACCGCTCAACGTGCGATCAGGAGCCCGACAACGGCGCAGCCACCATCATCATCCTCTTGGCCCAAGCCCTGGTGCAAAAAGGAGGAACCGATGCCGATCGTGCCTGGGGGTGATGCCGGGGAGCTTCACCACAGGGAGCGCATCCGTCCCGTCGGCTCGGCGAGCACCTTGACGGCTGCCGGTCCGCAGGCTCGCGAGGCCGAATTGAGGTAGGCAGGTCATGTGAACGGCAATAGGGCTGGACGGAGCGGTGGCTCGTCGGCGCAGTGTGATCTGTGCGGTGCTCCTGCTACGGAGGAGCAGGGGCTTTGCACGCACGTACCGGACTCTTCGTTCATCCACCCACGAGACCCCTCGCTCGACGGCGGACGGCTCGTGGTGGGGTGCTCGCCGGAGCACTTGACGGAATTGGTAAAGCGGAGCGGAGAACGCCCGTTCGTGGACGCCGAGCTATGGGCAGGGAAGGTGGCCCGCGCGATGGCGGCCCATCCACGGGGACTCAGCCTCTATGCGCTCGCCGTCGAAACAGGCCTGGGTCAAGACCAGATCACCCGGGCTGCCTTCTGGGCCGCGCAAGCTCCGGACCCATCTCAGGGCAGCCCCGCCAGTCCCGATGAGCGATGACCCGCGCTCCCTCGCCCGTACCGCGCTCGGCGTTGGCCGTCGGCCTTCGGTAGCCCTACTGAGACGGCAATGCGGCTTGCGGACCATGAGCCGGCATAAGGTTCGCCGCCTTCCCGTCATCGACGGGCACACCCTGGTCGGCATCGTCTCCCAAGCAGATGTCGCCCGCGCCTTGCCTGATCCCAAGGTCGGCGACCTGCTCGAAGCAATCTCCACCTGAACCTCAGCCCGGACCCCGGCCTGCGGCTTCATTCGCGCGCCTTGGCGACCACCTCAAACTGGCCCTCCGTCATCATCCCGCACAACAGCAGGCTGGGTCGGATGCCCGTGACGCGCCAGTGTCCTCTCAGGGCGCCGCGCGGGCTGGTCACCTCGACCAGGTCGCCTTCGTTCAGAGATACGGATTCCAGGTCCGACCGGCAGAGGCGTCGGTCCAATGAGGTTGGCTCAGTAGCCGATGGTGAAGCGGCGTTGGAAGAAGCGGGGCAGCTCTGCCTCGTCGATGAGTGCGACGGCCGCGTCTTCCATGGAGATGCGGCTGCGCCCGTTCGCGTCGAGGACTGGCTGATCTGGGCCGATGCGGAATCGGGCCGTGCGCTCACCGGGGGCGATGCCCTCCGCGGGGCTGAGGTAGGTCCGCAGTCGGTTGGACATGCGCAGGACGTCTGGCGCGATGCTGGAGGAAGCAGCAGCTGACTATTGCTGGTGTCCCGCACCAGTCACTCAGCGTGCACACTCCGCAGAACTCGAGCCAGAACGCGCCGCTCTCACCTATCAACCACTGGGGTCGTGGCCGTCTGGCCCTGGGCGTCTCTGGTGGCGGTGCGGGCAACCGGATGAGTGTGTCCGTGTGTGCGCCGTGGCGACTGGCCCGGCCCTCTTTCGGTGCGTACGAAGGCGGTGCTGGCTGGGACTCTCGGGGTGTCGCGTCGAGCCGAGCGCCAGTGGCGGGTACTCTCACGGCGTTCCTCCGCCGGATGACCGCGGCGCACGAGGCGCCGGCGAGCCCCCGGGCGGCGCAGCGGAGAGGTTCGGTGTGGTCGTGGCGGTGTCCAGTGACGAGGTATTCGGTGCTCCTTGCTGGGTCAGTCTGCTGACCCGGGATCTGCGGGCGGCGCAGGGTTTCTACGGTGCCGTCCTTGGCTGGGATTTCCGGCCTGACAGGCGCGGCGAGGACTTCTGTGTGGCTCTTCGGGACGGTGCGCCGGTGGCCGGGCTGGGGGTTCTCGCTCGCCAGGCTGCGTCGGTCGCGTGGAGCCCGTACTTCGCGGTGGTTGACGCGAATGCGGCAGCCGAACGGATTCGTGAGCGCAGCGCCACCGTCGCGGTAGGCCCGCTCTCCTTCGGCAGCGGCCGGGCCGCCCTGGCCGCGGACCGTGACGGCGCAGCTTTCGGGATCTGGGAGGGCAAGGTTCAGCCGGGGTGGAGGATCGGCGCCCGCCGGGCTCCTGCCTGGCTGGAGCTGCGGACCAGGGACGCCTTTGACGCTGCCATCTTCTATGGGCAGGTTCTTGAGTGGGCAAGTGAGCGTCCCGGGTCCTGCCAGGTGGCCTACGAGCATTCTCATGTCGTCCTGCGGCAGGGCTACGACACCGTCGCGCGGATCAGCGGCGGCGCCATCGGGGCGGACCCCGACCCCCACGTCCGCCCGCGATGGCACGTCCACTTCCCAGTCGCCGACCTGGAGGCCGCCGTCGCGGAGGCCCAGCGCATGTCGGGCAGTCTTGCCTCACCCGTGACCAGCTCGGTCACTGAAAGACAGGTCACACTGTGCGACCCGGATGGAGGACTCTTCACCGTCACTGCCCCGAATAAATAGGCGGGTGGGCCGAGTGCGGACTGACGAATGCCTCGATAGGTCTGAACGTGAGCGCAGTATGCCTCGGTTGTCGAACTTGGCCTGCATGGATGCCGCCGCGGCATCGCTTTGCTCACGCGTCAGCAGTCCCCCGAGGTGTTTGCGGACTTCGGGCTCTGCGTTCGCCGCCCACGGCTCGAGGTCGGACTCCCGCCACCGGCGGAGCAGGAGACGGTCGGTACGCAGTTCGGGCATCGGCTCGCCGCTGCAGCCGGTCATGACGCTGCCGGTTCTCAGTTGCCGACCGCGTAGTCGGGGCTGGTGATCACCATCGGGGGGACCTCGATGTGGCCGCCCTGCCGCCGCTGCAAGAAGCTCGAACGGTGTCTCACTGCCGGAGGTCAGGGACTCGTCATCGATGCGTGGCGGTGACCTCTGCCGATCCCGCTGTGCTCACCCTGCTGGAGAAAATCCCTCAGACACCCCGCTGTACGTTGTGGCACCCTCGTTACTTTTGCGACCACTCTGCCCCCTTGCCCTCCACAGCGGGCGCCTGCAGGGGTGTGCGGACGGCCACGTCTGTGGGCGAAGCGTTGGACGCACCGCAGTGGGAATGTGAATGGACCGAGGCCTCCCGACGGCTAACACGGTTGGGCTCATGGATGGCGGTGTCACGCGGCCGCCCTTGGGGGCCCCAGCACATGGCTCTCGAGGCCTGACGACGACGGCAGGAGGAACAACCGTGGGCTCATCGCACGAGCAGCAGGTTCCGGTCAGCCAGTACCGCAGCCGGAGTTCCCCGCGCATGACCCAGCCGCAATCCGGGCTGGACCGGCCCTTGGCTTCGTCGTCCGTACCTTCTGTCTACGGCGCCAGGCGGCGGCGCGACCCGGCGGGCCAGCCGCCCCTCCCGGAGATGACCGACGCGAGAACGCTCCCGGGCAGTTCCCTGTCGTAGGAACCGCAAGCAGACGGACCGACGTGGGAGCTGGCGGACAGGCGACACCCGACAAGACGCTCGCGCCGTGCGGAGCCCGGGGTCCCGGGCTGCAGAACTGAAGGTCGGCACTGCGTTCCGCGAGGCGCTGAAAATGACGGCTCTCGAGCAGGCCAGCTCACTGGTTCAGGGCCCGGCCGTTTCGGCTTCAAGTAGTTCGAGCAGGGCAGCGCGATGAAGGCTGGTGATCGGGCTGAGCAGATCGGGGTGGCGTAGCAGGGGCGCGGCATGGTGATCGCGGGGGCTGGGGATGGTCAGTCGGCGTGGGTCCCCGGCGTTGCCAGCGCCGTGCTCGGTGGTGGACAAGGCGGCTTCCGCCGTGGCAGCGAGACGGGGGTCGGCGAGCAGATTCGCCGCCCAGCTAACGACGGTTTCGTCGACCCAGGTGCGCCAGGAGTGTTCCGCCTCTTCCATGTTCTGCTGCTCAGCGCCGGTGAGCGCGTCCAGCCGGTCGGAACCGCCGGGGCCCAACAGGTTCAGCAATTCAATGTCGAGCGTCGTGGGGTAGCGCAGGGCGGCGGCGACGGTGGCCGCTTGCCGTGCCTGGGCTTCGGCCAGGGCGTAGTTCAGGGCGCCGGCTGCTGCCGGGAAGGCGGTCAGCAGCCAGCGCGCGGCGGCAGCTATCACTGGCGAGAGATCACCGGGCATGTGCACCGTCCTTCACGCGCGCCCGGGCCTGTCTGTCGTGCGTGAGCCGGTCGCGCTGTCGCGTACGGCGTGTCAGCGTATGCGACCCTCCCTGACCCGTGACAGGAGCTGCGTCACAGGCGCCGGTGGGAAGCGTCCGCTCCCGACCGCCGGTGTCTGGGGTCAGGACTTGCCGCGGCCGGTGACGAAGTCACGCACGCGGTCCACCAGCCCCGCGCCCGGTGCGAGCAGCTTGTTGACGGGCGGCGTGTCGGGGGCTGAGGGATGCGGCCTGGTAGGGGCCATGGCCTTGGCCCGGCGGATCTTGTCGCCCAGGTCCTCCAGCGCATCAGGCGTACACACCTGGTGCAAAAGTGGGAACAGCTGTCCCTCTTCATCACGGATATGAGCGTTGACGTCATCCATCAGCTTCTGCAGGGTGGGGTGGAACTGCGCGTCGTCCACCCTCATCTGCTCCAGCTTCTTCATGAGCTTCTCGGCCTCGGCGTGTTCCGCGATCTCCTTGTCCGCGAGTTCCGCGCCGCCGTCGACGTGCTCGCGGACCGCCGGATACAGGTACTGCTCCTCCGCGACCGAATGCCGCACGAGCTCGATCGTGACCTCGTCCACCAAGCCACGCAGGCCAATGTCCCCGGTCGGCAGCGCCTCAATCCGGGAGAAGAGCTGCTCGACCTCGCGGTGGTCGGCCATGAGCTCCTCAATCACGTTTCCGCCATGTGCCATGCCATCTTCCTCTCACATTCGCCCAGCAGCCGGTATTGCCCGGCCATAGCCGATGCGTTCCCCGCCACCCGCCGCTGCCTACACCGTCCCGGGCAGCCCACCCGACTGGGGGCAGCCGGAAACAGCGCGACCAGGCTGCGGTGGCAGACCTGGCCCAGCACCCCGTCAAAAGGATTGGCTCGCGCAAGACGAAGCAGACACGTGCTGAACGCGGGCACCGGTTCTCGCCCGGCGGCCCGGCGCGGAGGACACCATGCGGCTGCGCACCAGCGATCCCACCGGCTCTCGGGTTGCCGGCGACCGGCCCGACTCGCTGCGGGACGGGCCGCCTTGGCCGCGGACCGTGACGGCGCGGGTTTCGGAATCTGGGAGGGCAAGGTTCAGCCTGGGTGGAGGATCGGCGCCCGCCCGGCTTCTGCCTGGCTGGAGCTACGGACCAGGGACGCCTTTGACGCTGCCATCTTCTACGGACAGGTTCTTGAGTGGGCAAGTGAGCGTCCAGGGTCCTACCAGGTGGCCTACGAGCATTCTCATGTCGTCCTGCGGCACGGCTGCGACACCGCGGATCAGCGGCGGCGCCATCGAGGCGGACCCCGACCCCCACGCCCGCCCGCGACCCAGTCGCCGACCTGGATGCCGCCATCGGAATCCGGCTCGGCGGCGGCGAGAGCGGGCAGCGGTGCCGTGCTCATCGGAGGCTGCGCCGCTGCCCGTGGCCGGCCCAGGACGACGAGGACTAGGACGAGGACGAATGCCGCCAGGGACGGGGCCGCCAGATGGCGTTTGGCAGGACCTTTCCGAGGTAGCTACATGACGTAGCCGGAGGAATCGTCGGACGCTCAAGGGGCTGATTCACGTGGCTGCACAGGGAAAGAAGATTCGCGGCAAGACCCAGGAGACCGTCGGCAAGGCCAAGCAGAAGGCCGGCGAGATGACGGGTGAGGAGAGCCTGCGCGCGAAGGGCACTTCCGACCGTTTGGCGGGCAAGACCAAGCAGAAGGCCGCGGAGACGGAGCAGACTGTCCGTGGTACGGCCGAGGAGATGAAGGGCAAGGCACGCAAGAACATGTAGGGGCGGCCCACCCTGAGAGCGGGCCCCTGGACTGCGTGTTTCCGCCGTCCCGGGGCCTTGTCGCGCCCGTCCCCCACACGTCCAGTAGCCATCGCCCATGCCGCACACTGCCGCCGCCACCGCGGCCCGTACCCCACGCCCCACGCCCCGCTCCCCAACCCCGGCAGCTGGCACCTCAGCGACACTCGAGCCCACCGCAGCGCCCCCGACTGGGGGCGGCGCCACCCCAACTTCCCAGGGCGTAGGGGCCCGTCTCCCGGCCCTAGCCGGTTCGCCAGTTTCGACGAGCGAGCCGCATAGGGATTCCGATTTGGGGCACTTCGCTATGAAGCGCCCTCAAATCGAACGGAGAATCTCATGGTCATCCAGAAGATGCACGACATAGGCATCCGCAGCGAACACGCCTACATGGCCGCCTTGGCATCCATCGGCCTCTCCATCGCCACCTGGGCAACCAGCCTCAACGCCGAACCCGGCGCTGGCATCGCCCGCGCCGACAGGTGGGGCATCTTCGTCGGCGAATGGGCCCCGACATTCTTCGGGCTCGGCCTCGCCCTGTCCCACTACGAACAGCACGACGGCACACTCACCGCGAGCGTCCACGACCTCCACAGAGAAGGGGAAGCCGCATAATGGCCAAGCAGGTCCGCGAGATCATGACGGGTACGCCTGCCGCGGTGGGACCGCAGACCGCGGTGACCGAGGTCGCCCGCCGGATGCGCGACGAAGACATCGGGGCGGTTCTCGTCGTGGAGGATGAGAAGTTGCGCGGTCTGGTTACCGACCGGGACCTGGTGGTGCGAGTCCTGGCCGAAGGCCGCAACGTCGACGACACGAGCGTGTCGGAGGCGTGCAGCGCCGACCCTGGTCGCTGTGTCCCCCGACGCCGACATCTACCGCGCCGTGCAGTTGATGCGGGAGCAGGCAGTGCGTCGGCTACCGGTCGTCGAAAACAGGCGCTCAGTGGGCATTGTCTCCCTCGGCGACCTGGCCATCGAGCGCGACCCCAGCTCCGCACTGGGCGACATCAGCGCGGCTGAACCCAACCAGTGAAATACCTCGGAAGCCTGCAGGGGACCAGCATGCAAACATGACAGGCCGGGCGTCACGCTGGCTGCGACGGGCTTAACGCCCAAGTCGTCGGCACCGCCCCCGGCCGCGACTCCGGCTGCCGCACCGGCAACTACCACCGGCCCAAGCGCTACGACCGCTGCCTGCGCTGGCTGTTCTACATGTCCGCGATGATGCGGCCCGCTCGCGGGAGTACTACCTCAAGAAGCGCGCCGAGGAGCTGATCCAACCTCGGCCTTGCTCGCACTGGCCCGCCGACGGGCGAGCGTGCTGTGGGCACTCCGTCGCGACGACCGGGTCTTCACGCCCAGCGTGCCGGTCGCGCAGACGGCTTGACTCACGCATCAGGGCTGGACGATGTCGGGTCCAGCCAGCGGCCGACGTCGGCGGGCGTGCTCCTGCGGTGCCGCGATCACGTCCCCCGGGACGACCCCGCTAGCGGATCGGCCGCGGTGTGGTGAGCGCCGCGTCCGTACAGTCCAGGTCTCGCTGGGTCTCGATCAGTTCATGCGGATACGTGGGGTGCGCTGGGGGCCGAAGGTCTCCGGCGCGATCAAGCGGCCGGAGGCCCGGACGGGGTGGACCGTCCGGGCCGCCGGAGCCGAGGCAGCAACAAGGCTGCCGCCTCAGACAGCGTCGCCGCCGTTACCGCCGGCGCCGCCCTTGACACCACCAGCGCCACCGTCACCAGCGGCACCGCCCTCGGTGCCACCGGTACCGCCGTCACCGCCGGCACCGCCCTGGTTACCACCGGTGCCGCCGTTGCCGCCGGCACCCCCCGTGTCGGCACCCTTACCCCCGTTACCGCCGGCGCCGCCCTCGACACCACCAGCGCCACCATCGCCACCGGCACCCCCCGTCTTCTTGTCGTCGTCCAAGCCGCCGGCGGGGTCCTTGGGATCCTTCTTGTTGTCGTCCTGGGGGTCCTTCTTGTTGTCGTCCTTCTTGTTGTCGCCCTTCTTGTTCTCGTCCTTCTTGTCGTGCTTCTTGCCGTGCTTCTCACCCTTCTTGTGGTCCTTCTTCTTGTTCTCGTGCTTCTTGTCATGCTTGTGGTCGTGCTTGTCCACATGCGCAGTGAGACTCACCGCCGGCGAGGCCGGCATCGGCGCCGCCATCGCGGAAGAAGCAGGAACAATGGCAACCCCGGCCATGAGAGCACCCGAAGCGAAAAACGTCGCAAGACGCAGACCCCGACGCTCGGAACGGGCACCACTGTGAGTACGAACCTGACGAGTCATGATTTTCTCCTACCGATACAAAGGGGGAATCCCTTGAAAGACACCCCGGAAACGGAACAACCAGCCGGTAAAAAGGAAAAACCCTCGGAAAGGAATTCCCTATTCACCGTCCGGCCTCACCCCTTTCCGGCGAGGCCGCACCTCCAGTACGCCCCACCCACACACCACCGTCACGTTCCGACAAAACGTGACTTGACACACCCCAAAAACATCAAGTAAAAGCCCACACACCACCCCGGACACACACAGCAGGCCCACCACGCACGCACGGGGCACCGCCACCCAACACAGGGCCCAAGCCACCCCCGCAACCCAACTCGTGAACCGGCTTTGTCGACTGGCTGAGGCCCGTACAAGCGTGGCGCGCGTCGAACCGGCAGATGAGACCGGATGGTGCTGGAGTCACGGGCGCCCGTGGGTCATACCCAGGGACCCGTGCCATGTGCCGGTGCAGATGCTGCGAGGTACGCGACCCGCAGAGCGCGGACGGGTCAGATGCCGCGTGTTCACAGCGCGGGAGATATCCGGGCCGTGTCGCCAGGGGCGGTGACGCTGCTCTTGGTCAATGCAGTGCGCCTGGGGGCTGGCTGATCGACGAGCTGTTGAACGGGGGCGGACACAGCCCGGTACAGGGCCCCGGAAGGCGGCGCGCCGGGCCGCGGCCGTAGGCACCCACGCACCGGCACCCATGAGCGGGCGGCTATCCGATGCCCTTGGGCTGCGTCAAGCCACGACTTGTCGGAACGTGACCAGGCTCCGCCACTCGGGCCCACTGGAAGCAAGAGCCCCGGAAAGAACCAGCGCCACATCCGCGCCACCTACCGGACTCCCGTGCCAACGTCACGAACCCGCCAAGAAAAACCGAGTTCTCGCCCATTCTCACCCTGGTGATATCGCACGAAAGAAGGACACAGATCCTCATGAACGACACCAACTGGACACGTCGCCTGGCCGTAGCCGCCACCTCCGCCTTCCTGGCCGCCGGCGGAGTCCTGATACCGGCCTACGCAACACCAACAACGCCCAGCACGGCAGAATCGGCAACCACCCCCCACCATAAGAACCAAAAGAATCGCGAAAATCATAAGAACTACAGCGACCACAAGAAACACGACGGCCACAAGAAGCACGAAGGGCGTGGCAGCCACAAAGGCAACCAGGACCATGACGGTCACAAGAACCACAAAGACCATGATGACCACAGAGGCCACAATGATCACGGCGGCCACAAGGGGCATGACGGTCACGACGACCTCTGCCGCCCCGGCAACGGTGGCAACGGCGGCAACGGCGGCAACGGCACCGGCACCGACGCCACCATCTGCACAGCGCCCGGCGGCACCGGTACAGGCGGCGCCGGCGGCCGCGGCGGCAACGGCCGCTGTGGCGGCAACAATGGCAATAACGGCAGCGGCGGCTCCGGCAGCGGCGGCAAGAACGGCCCTCCCTGCCCCGATACACCCGAGCCCGCCGAACCGCAGAAGGGCGACACCGGCAGCACCCCGGCCCCCGACACACCCGAGCCCGCCGAACCGCAGAAGGACGACACCGACACCGACACCTCCCCGGACACACCCGAGCCCGCCGAACCGCAGAAGGACGACACCGGCAGCACCCCAGCCCCCGACACACCCGAGCCCGCCGGGCCCGCCGAACCGCAGAAGGACGACACCGGCAGCACTCCAGCCCCCGACACACCCGAGCCCGCCGGAGACGTCATCGTCAAGTGAACGCCCGTGGGAAGACACCGGAGGCAGATCATGTATCAACGCCTGTGAAGATCTTGGCCTCGTGCCCCACCGCGCCCGCGGTGGGGCACACCCGCTGCACCGCAACTCGCCCTGATACGCACAATGGCCAAGGACCAGGAGCAGCGCATCGGCTCGCTGCTCTTCACCTTCGGCGGCCCCCATGCTTCCAGCCTCTTTCCCAGCCTCGGCAAGGAATTCCGGACGCTGAACTCACGCTACGGCCTGACCAGCTTCGACCGCGCGAGGCCGGCACGAACACGGGCATGACATGCCTGAGCGACAAGGAACCGACGCCCACTACTCGGGCTACGGCTCATCAAACGACGCCACAGGCCGAAGGACGTGGCCGGCCGATTCCAGCAAGAAGCACATCAAAGGCTGCGAGCGGAACTCCGGCAACGTCCATGCGCACGGAGAGACCGTGAGCGCCGGGCCTCATTGCAGTACTGCTCACCTGGCGGTTCGGCTGGTGGTTGATCAGCAGGCCAAGGCGCCAGCGCACAGAGGCTGTCGGTGCGACGCCGCACCCTCGCGCAGCGGGCTCTACGGGTGCGCCGCGAGCGGTCCACCGATGGGCCGGCGCCGAGGGTGCGTGCAGTAGATGGCCGACCGCTGGATGTCGCGCACCATCTCCAGAACCTCCTCGCCGCTGATCTTGCCGCGACGTGGTGGAGGCCTGACACTTTCACCGCGACGGTGCCCGCCCTCCCGGGCATGAATATCCACGCCTGCGGCAGCACGCACGGTTTCCGCAACTGCAGGCCGATGGCCGAGGTTCCGTGACCGCTCCGTCCCATTCAGGCGGCACCGCTTCGAACTTTTCCGGTCAGGCAGCGTGGTCGGGAACACCGAGTCCCGCCCGAACGCTGATCTCGTTATGACTTCACACTCACCACGGCCAGGGCCCCAAGGTGCGGGCAAGGGCGAGGGCCATCGGATCACGGTCGAGCTGGGCAGCGAGCATGTCCGCGTCGTACGGGACGGTCGGCTGCTCGCCGAGAGCCGGCGGCCCCTGGTCCTGCGCGAAACGGGTTGCTCGGTTCGGTACTACCTGGCGCCCGCCGACGTACGGACCGACCTGCTGATCCCCTCCGCCGCGAGCTCCTACTGTCCGTTCAAGGGCAGCGCCTCCTACTGGTCGGTGCCCGGAGCGGACGATCTGGTCTGGTCCTACCTCGATCCGAAACGCGAAGTGGCCGCCATTACGGGCCATTACTGCTTCTACGACACGGAGGTGGTGAAGTGAGCAAGGCTCCCCGCCCCGCGGCGCGTCCGCCACAGAGGTCTTCGACGAGGTAGGCGACGCGCGCTACGAGGGGGAGGGTCGCCGATGTGCCCGGCCAAATCACACCCCTGGCCCGGCTCACCGGCTGCCTCGCGTCCGGCGCCCGCGTCCTCGGCATCGACCTGCCCGGGAGCGGGTGCCCGCCGCCCGCTTCCACACTCCCGGCAGTACCGCCCAGGTGAGGGAACCGTTCGGGACATATCCCTCAGCGAGTGTCGTGGCCGCTGCCGGCAGGCTCGGTATACAGCGGTTCCACCAAGCCGACGGCCGCCCCGTCAGCGCCGGGTGAGAGTGGACGGCGCGCCGGCGGACTGCGCCCCTTCGTCGCCCAGGCCCAAGGTGTCGCGGCCGGTCATCGTGACGACGTAGATATTGCCCTCAGGGCAGGAGACGGCGGTCGATTGGTCGGTGGGATGGCTGGTGACCGCCTCGAAGACCATGGATGTCCTGCGTATCTCCCGCAGTTGCAGAGCCTCGGTGCAGCCCAGGTCACGGCCGGTGCCCACTTCGGTCACGTGGCTGACCTGCTTGCCCGCCAGTTCACCCCGCTGTGCCCGGTGGAGGGTCAAGGTGACGGTGAAATGCTTGGTCCGGGCCTGGGTGATGCCGTCGGCCGATGGGGTGCCCGGGCCGGTGCCGACCCATGCACCCGCCCAGGATGCGGGCAGAGAAGCGACGGTGGCAGAGGGCGAAGGCGTCCCGCCGGATGCATCATTGTCCGGCGGATGCTGCAGGGCGAGCGTGGCCGTCGTCGCGATCAGGGACGCGGCAACGGCCCCTGCGACCATCCATGCGGTACGGCCGGACAACCGCCCTCGCAGGAAACCGGTAGCCGACAGGTCGGCGTCCCCTACTCCGTCGGAGGCCGGGGCATCCACAGCCTCACCTGATCCAGACGCCGCAGGCGGCGGTTGCAGTGGGGCGGAGACCAGCGCATGCGCCTCCTCCTCCCGCACCGCGATATCTCTGGCCAGCGCCTCGGGCAGCAGTTGCGGCCAGGTACCGGTACGGCTGCCCAGGCGTTCCAGCAGCGCGCCGACGGCGCCGACCGTGGGCCGCTGCTGCGGGTTCTTGGCCAGACAGGACCGCAACAGCGAGACCAGGACCGCCGGAACCCCGTCGAGGTTTGGCTCCTCGTGCACGATGCGGTACAGCAAAACCGCGGCCGAGGCCTCCTCGTCCCGGCGGGAAAAGGGGCCCGTTCCGGTCGCCGCGTACACCAGCACGGCAGCCAGGGAGAAGACGTCAGCCGGCGCACCCGAACCCCCGGCACTCGCCTGCTCCGGCGCCAGATAACCGGGAGAACCGATCACCCCGCCGGTCCGTGTGTGACGCGAGTCCTCCGTGGCGCGCGCGATCCCGAAGTCGATGAGCAAGGGACTACGGCGGCCCAACAGCACATTGGACGGTTTGACGTCCCGGTGCGCAAGACCCGCCCCATGCACCGCCCCCAGCGCCCCGCACATCTCGACCGCCAGAGCCAGTACGGACCGCTCGGGCAGCCGGCCGTACCGCTGTACCCACTCAGCCAAGGAAGGCGCGGGCACGTACTCCGTGGCGAGCCACTGCGGCCGCTGCCCCACAGGGCTGTAGTCCACCACCGCAGTGGTCCAACGAGAACGCACCCGGTCGCTGTTACGGATTTCACGCGCGAACCGTTCCTCGAACCCCGGATCCTGCCCGAACTCGGCACGCACCGTCTTCAACGCCAGCGGACGCCCCGCCACAGTCCGGGACAGATACACCCGCCCCATGCCGCCCTCACCGAGCCTGGCCAGTAGCGGATAGCCCCCAACGGCCCCCGGATCCGACCTGTCCAGCAACTCCACGCCCCGCCCCCTCACACCTACACACTGCCGACCTCGCTCAGCCCCCGGACCAGCCCAACCAAAAGCCGCATCCGCAACATTCGCACCTAACATCACCCGCCACGTCGGGTCTCATTATCCGGGTTGGCCATGGCGCGATCGGGACGGACCCTGCGGCCCAGTCGTCCAGGCCGGGTTGGTGACGCTTGGTGACAGCGGCTACGGAGCGTCTCGGCCAGATGTCGTCTGGCTTCGGCGAACAGGTGCCGACGGGAGAAGCTGCCGCCAGCCGTCCACGAGCTCTTCAGGAGGGCCTCAGTGCTCTCCCAGCACCGCCCGGATCACGTGCCGGGCATTGTGCGCCATCGCCGGGTTCGTCCCCCGGTAGTACGGCAGCGCGATCAGCGCCTGCGAGAGCGCCCGCCCCCTGCCGCGGTTCCAGGTCGCGTCGTCCACGCCGAGCGTCTCGCGGAAGACCTCTCTTGCATCGGCCGACAGCAGATTCCACGCCGGGAACAGATCGCAGGCCGGATCGCCCACCCCCATGCACCCGAAGTCGATCACCGAGGTCAGCCTGCCGCCATCCACCAGCAGATTGCCCGGCATCAGATCGGCATGCAGCCACACCGGCGGCCCGTCCCAGCCCGGGGCCCGCAGCGCGTCCTCCCATACGGCAGCCGCAGCATCGCAGTCGACGCCCTCCTCAGGGATCCCGCGGAGCTCCCCGATCGCCGCCCGGGTCGACGCGTCGAGCGAGGCGACCGGCCCGCCACGGTAGGCCACCGGCGCCCCTGGCAGGGTGATGCTCCGCATCACCGCCACGAACTCGGCAAGGTCCTTGGCCAGCAGCACGGGCTCGCTCAGCGCCCCCGCCCTGGGGTTCTCCCCCGCCAGCCACCGGTACACCGACCACGGCCACGGATACCCCTCGGCGGGCTCCCCGGCCCCGAGCACCTCGGGGATGGCCGTGGGCAGCCGCGGCGCGAGGCGTGGTAGCCACTCCTGCTCCATCGATACGTCCTTGGCTCCGCCCTGCACCAGCGGCAGCCTTACGACCATGCCGTCGCCCAGCCGGTACATGCCGTTGACCGTGCCGCCGGACGGAAACCGCTCCACCGCCAGGCCCGACCACTGCGGGAACTGCCCGGCAATCAGCCGCCGTACGAGGTCGTCGTCAATGGGGTGCAGGCCGGGATGCATTTGCCCTGTGCTCATGGACCGCCATCCGATCGCCGGACGCCGGCGGGCGTCAATCGCTTTTCCGGTGAGTACTGCAGCCCGCGCGCGATGCCGGCCGCGTTCGCCGAAGAGTCGTGCTGGAGAGCCGATACACCACGTTCCGGCGCAGCGGCCCAGCAGGCACGCTCACGTCGTCGTAGTCGTCGGCGGGGTCGCGGGTCATACCGAGGCGGCGCATCACCGCCTGGGACCGGAGGTTGGTGGCCGTCGTCATCGCCAGGATTTCCGGCAAGGCAAGCGATTCGAAGGCGAAGGTCACAGCCACCAGGGCAGCTTCGGTCGCATAGCCATGCCCCCAGGCCGAGCGCGCCAGACGCCAGCCCGTCTCCACCCCCGTGAACGGCATGTTTTCATCGACCGGATCTAGCCCGGTGAACCCGATGAACTCGCCGGTCGCCGCCACCTCCACCGCCCACCAGCCCCAGCCCCGCTGGTCGAGATCGGCCTGGAAGCGAGCCGCGGACGCCTGGCTCTGCTCACGCGTGAGCACATCCGGAAAGTACTCGCGGACCTCGGGATCGGCATTCATCGCCGCCCACGGGCCAAGATCGGATTCCCGCCACCCACGGAGCACAAGACGATCGGTTCGTAGCTCAGCCATCACGCCAACCTAACGTGATCACCGGCACAGACGCGATCGGATAAGAAAGCGAACCTGCCCGCCTGTCGACCCTGGCGCCACCCACGCGAGGACCCTTGTCGACAGACCCTGCCGCCAAATCCCTTGAACACTCCGAACGTTGCCACCCGACTACGACGGAGCCTGGGGGCCGCCGACCCGGGCGAGCGCCAGCCCCGCAGCATATGGGTCTGGGCAGCGAGAATTCGCAAGGCAGTCACAGTAGGTCGCGTTCGCACCTGTCGGGCCCACGGCCTGCTACGTCGCAGGCAGTTCCTCGCTCACGTCGCGGGCGCTTGCGCGGTCAGTGACCCCGAGGTCGCGTCGAATCTCGTCGCGCAGGGCGGTGATCCGCTCCCAGAGTCCGTCCCCCACGCTGTCGTCAGGACCGGCGGGGGTCGCCGACACACGGACACGTCGGGCGCGCGGGCACGAGGACCGGTTCCGGATCGGCAGCATCACCAAGACCTTCACCGCCACAGTGGTCCTGCAACTCGTGGCCGAGGGCCAACTGGCCCTGGAGGACACGGTGGAGCGATGGCTGCCAGGCGTGCTCACCGGGAACGGGCACGGCGGCAACACGATCACTGTCCGGCAGCGGAGCATCCCCACAGGCGCGGGGTCGACCACAGCAGGGCGACGAGGTCACCGACGGTCGGGGGAGCATCCCCGCAGGCGCGGGGTCGACAGCCGGTCGAGCACGGTCTGCACCGCGTGTCGGGGAGCATCCCCGCAGGCGCGGGGTCGACCTCCACGGCGTTCGCCACATGGACGCTGAACCGGGAGCATCCCCGCAGGCGCGGGGTCGACGGGCCGCACCTCGACCTGAGAAACCGACGAAACGGGTTCTCACCAGAGACGAAAGTCCTGGTGAGGGCCCGTTTCTCGTTGTCCGGGAGCAGGGCAGCCCTGACTTGGGGGGATTCGGGTGGTTTTCACGTGAAAGAGCCAACATCATGGCATGCGTCACGGTGTGGGCTCTGGATCTTTGGTTGATCTTCAGCAGGTGCGGCCGGAGTTGATCGCTAGCCGGTCGGTGCGAGGTAGCCGGTTGGGGTCCAGCTGCCCAGTGGCTTGGTCCGGCGCCGGTGGTGCGTGCGTCTGCGGGGGCGCCCTCCGTTGAGCGCAAGGGTCTCGACCCAGTTCTTGATCTTCCGGCGGTTGGCGTGGGCGAGCTGGAAGACGAGGAGCATGGTCTGGGCGGCGATGCCACGGATGCGGCGGGAGCCGGAGGCTTCGATGGCTTCGGCGAGGGGGTTCTTCGCGTAGCCGTTGTAGCCCTCGACGCTGTTCCGCAGGCGGAAGTAGACCTTCTGCCATTCCTCGTCGCCGTACTCGAGTGCCTGCCAGTGCTTGGCGCCTTCGGCGGGGGCGAGGGTGATGCTGCGTTGACGGCAGATCTTGAGCGGTCCGGTGGGGCCGGGCTCGGGGTCCACAAGCGGGAGGTGGACGCCGCGGCCGAGCGATCGAGGCTTGATCGGGCATTGGGCCTTGCCGGCCTCGGCCGGGCACATCACGCGCTGGTGCCCTTCCGCGTCCTCGTTCTCCTTCGGCACGAGGCGATACGGCTTGCGGGCTGCGATGAGCCGGGTCCATGTCTCGCGGTCGATGCGTTCGTCGTAGAGGTCCTTGGTGGCGTCGATCAGCGGCTGGGGCATGGAGGGGCAGTACCAGGTGCCCTCGACGAGGATCGCGCCCTGGGTCTCTGCCTGCGTGCCGAGCTGGTCGACCCGGTAGTCGTAGACCGGCTTGTAGCCGAGGGCTCGGACGGGCAGCTGCCATTCATCGGACTCGGAGTTGTTGTAGGCAAGGTCACCGGCGAGGAAGCCCGGCGTGTACCCCCGTTCCCGAAGTCGGGTGAGGATCTTGAGGCCGTTGTAGGCGGGGCGGTGGCCGGGCTTGTCGAGAGAGACGCCGAGGACGAGCGTGGGCAGGACGTCGGGGCTGGGGGTGTTGTCCTCCAGCAGCACCTCGTCGTAGCGGGCGTCACGGGTGACGGCGAGGGCCGCGTCGTAGCCGAAGAGGTATTTGGCTCTCTTCTTGAGTGAGGCCTTCTTCCGCCTGTCCTGCTTCGTGCGCTGATTCTTCTTGCGCTTGTCCGAAGGGCGCATCGCGTCCGCGACGGGGACGGTGTCGGGGTCGCGGTGGTCTCCCTCGCGGGCGTACCAGCCGGCGTCGGGGTCGGTGGAGAGCTCTGGACCCCTGGACTTGCGGCCGCGTGCGAAAGTCCGGATCGGGGTGGCATCCACGGCCAGGGAGCCGTCGGACAGCTCGTTGAGCAAGCCCTTCAGGGGACGTACCGAGGCGTCGAGGACGAACTCGGTGAAGAGCGCGAGCCGATGCTCCCGGGCGGCCAAGCGTTCCGGGTCTGCCGCTGCGGCGAGGCGTTGCGCCTCCTCGCGGGAAAGGCGCTTGTTGGCCGGCAGCGGAGAGGGATCCATGGCCTCACGCATCGCGTGGAAGAGGCGTCGCACGACGGCGTAGCCCGCTTCGAAGCCCTGATCGTGGTCCGGATAGTCGGGTAACGAGAGACGCTGGCGCATCTGTGGGCCGAGGCCGAAGAAAAGGATGTCCGTGACCCTCTCCAGGATGACTTTTCCTCCGCCGACCTGGGTGCACAAGTGCATGCCGACCAGCAGGGCGCGCAGGGTGAGTTTGCGGGGACGGCCCCTGTCCAGGTGCACGAACTCCTGCAGGAGAGCGATGAGACCGCCCTTGTCCACTTCCTCAATGGCTGATTCGACATCGGCGTCATCGAGGAGTCGGCGCTCGGCGCGCATGGCGAGCAGTCTCTCGTGCCGGTCCTTTGACGATCCCATCGGGTCGACGGCGGTCATCAGGCGCCTCGCAGGAATGCAGCGGCCTCGTCGGCCGGGATGCCGCGGAGGAACGGAAGGATGCGGGAGAGACCGTGCAGGGTGTCGACGCCGGCCGCCGCGACGATCACAGTGATCGGAACGCCGGAGTCAAAGAGGTCGACCAGCCAGGTAGACCGCAATCGCCCCATGACCAGGCGCGGAACGCCCTGGCTGGGCTTGGTCCGGGTCAGGAAGTTGGTCACCGTATTGGTTCCGCGACTGTGGCAGTTCGGGCGGAACAGATAGCTGGCGTTGCCCGGGGTCTCGAGGCGTTCAGCGGCTGCTGAGAGCACCGATTCCCAGGGGCGGCGGCACAGGATCTCGCGTTCTCGAGGGCCGCGGGTTTTGACGGCGGCCGGGCCGCGCATCTGCGCGGAGTGATGGACGTCGTGGGCGCGCAGCGGAATCACTTCCGGGGAGTCGAGCCCGACCCCGGCGCCCAAGGCCATGAGGGTCTTGCAGCCCCAGCGGAGCTCGTCCGTGGGCTGACCGCCTGCCCACCCCCACAGGTCGGCGAGCTCTTTCTGGCTGTAGGGCCGGTTGGGATTCGAGGCGGAGAGCTCGGCGGGCTTGCCCGTTCTGCACTCGCTGCCGATCACGAGCTCGCGCAAGCGCAGCAGCCGAGAGCGGTAGTTGCCGCGGGTCGACTCCTTGACCTGGGGGCAGCCGACGGCGATGAACCGCTCGATCAACTCTCGCGACAGCCACACCTCGGCAGAGGCGGGCAGGCCCTCGCCGTCGCAGAAGAGGGCCAAATGAGCCAAAGCGCCCAGGAGTTCCCGCGCCTTCAAAGTGGTGAGGGGCGCGGCTTGGAGGACCACCCGACGCACCTCATCACCGACGCGACTCCACCCCGCGGGGGAACCGGCCGGTCGATACGAGTTGATCCGCTGAGTCATCACATGTCGCCAGACCAGCACCCCAGCAGGAGGGGTGCTATTCGAATAACATGTATCCGTAGTGCCGACTGTGTGCGACCGGGGAGGACCGGATGGGTCAGACTTCACCTCATGCCTCAAGGAGACGCCCGTCGACTGCCGCCAAGCGCTTACTGTGCCAGCGGTGTCTGGCCTGAGGCCGTCATGGCGGACCATCACGGCGCTCGGGTCGCCCAGGCAGTGGCCGCCAGGCTGCAGGCCGCTGTCGACGAGAAGGGCTGGTCGGTCGCTCATCTGTCGCGCGTCAGCGGAGTCGCCCGCTACACGATTGCCAAGGCGCTCGCCGGGGAGGCGTGGCCGGACCTGCTGACCATCGCCAACCTGGAAAAGGCGCTGGAGCGCGATCTGTGGCCTGGTCGCGATGTGTGATGCGGGCATGTGAAGCAGGCCGAAGGCGGCGCGAACGGTGTGCGGAAGGACTGTTCGAGGCTGAACACGGCTAGGTCGTCCCTTCGGACGAAGGGCGGGACCATATTTCGTCGCGCGCTACCGGCGGCGCTCAGCCGCTCGTAAAATGCAACACGACGACCTGATCCGGCTCTGTGGAAGTTCTTGGTGAGGTTCGTCGCTGTTGGCCGCCACCTCGGACTGGTACTCCTTGGTGGCGGCCTTCCTGTTTCTGGATTCAGGTCTGTGGTGTCGCGTACTTGTAGAAGGCGTTCGGAAGCTTGATCAGATCACCTGCCTTGGCTTGTTCGTCCATGGCGACGCGGACACTTTTGATCTTGGCTGGCTCATTGAGGGCGTGCGCCATTTCGAGCGCCTTCCACTGTCGCTGAGGGTCTTGGCTCATAAGCCGGAGGATTCGCATCTTGCGTGTAGGTGGCTGGAAGCCGCCAGCGGCTGGGGCCTCGGCTTCCTCGCGGGGAGGCGCCGGCTGTCGCTGCTCGGGGATGCCCGAGACCTGCCACTGTCCCTGCGTCTCCTTGAACTCCTTCAGTCGGCGAAGGTAGGCGAGCTCTACGCGCACCTTGTGGGCATCGCGCTGCAACATCTCCTTCCTCTCCTCCGCAAGCTGGATGTACTTGTCAGGATTGCCAGACATTTCTTCCCAGGAAAGGGTTTCGATAATTCCAGAACCCTACCTATGAGAGAGCACAACTTACTCGCATCGCAAGGGGTACTTCACCCGATGTAGCGACGAGATCAATTACCTGTCCCGGTGCCTGTGCGAACGGGGTCGAAATTTCCTCTTTGTGCTTCAGGCCCTGTTTGATCTGAAGTAACGTTTCGCTGCCTGGGTGAGGTAACCGAAATGCCTTTTCCGGGGATTCCTTTATTTTCCAGGGTTGGCTTTTGGTGGTGGCGGTTATCCCTGGGGGCGTCTCGCGGAGTTGTGAATTTCACCGGCTGGCGCACAGGCTTGGGGTAACCCTGTTTCCTCAGTGCACTGACCGGATGGGGTACCCCTGTCCCGGTGATGGGCAACCGGGGATGGCTCTGCCTCAGGCCGAGGGGCTGTCGCTCGCGGATGCGACTCACATGACAAGCAGGGGCTGCCTGTGCCCGGTCCGAACGGCACATGTCGCCAGGGACACGGCCGTCAGCTGGCGTGGCGCGGGCCGCCGTGCACCGCATCGCTCCAGCTCGTCGGCCGTGCGAGACAGCATCCGGATCCCGGATCCCGGATACGCAGGGAGCGGGTAGCCAGGGAGCGAGACAGCCTTGACGTGGCAACCGGGAAGGACAGGAGGTAGTGCGTCAGGGGTTGGTACCCCAAGAGTGCCCGCTGGCTTGCATCCTGGCCGGCGCGAGTGCCAGGGGTGGACACACAGCCCTGGCCTCAATACGAGCGAGAGACAGGAGTGGACTGGGCCACATGCCACTCGCGCCGACTTGTCACTCATGCCAGGTGGGGCGTCCCGACGACAGGGCCAGAAGAGCTGCCACTGCAGATCCCATGGCGAGTGCGAGAAATAGGCCGTCGTAGCCGCCCAGCGGTCCGGCCAGGGTTGATCCCGCCCAGGGAGCTACAGCTGCCGCCACCGTCGCGGGAGCGATGAGGAGAGCGGAGAGGCGGCCGTAGGCCGCGGTGCCCCAACGATCTGCGACCGCCGTGGCGTGGAGGAGGGTGAGGTTGCCGCGTACGACACCGGCCAGGACCGCGAGCAGGATCAGCAGGGGGACTGGACCGGGCATGAGGGCGAGAGCGGCTGTGGTGGCTCCGCCCGCCGCGATCAGGATCGTGGTGCGGGTGGTGACGCCGGTTCGGCGGGTGAGGGTGGCGTAGAGCGTGCGGCCCAGGGTCTGGCCTGCTCCTCCGAGTCCGAGTGCCCAGGCGGCTGTTGAGGGGTCGGCGCCGCGTTCTGTGAATAGGGGAACCATCCCGAAGACGACCGCGTGCATGGCGAAGCCGGAGAGGGTGAAAGCCAGCGTGAGCAGGAGGAAGGGGCGGCTGCGGGCGATCGGTGTGCGGCTGGTGGTGGGTACTGCCGGTGGAGCGGGCGGCCAGTGGGCGCGCAGAGCGATGGCGTGAGCCGGGATCGTGACACCAGCGAGGATGAGCGCGAGTACGGCGTAGGTGGTGCGCCAGCTGAGGTGATCCGCGAGCAGGGCGGTCAGTGGTGCGAAGACGGTGCTGGCGAGGCCGCCGGCGAGGGTGACGATTGTCAGGGCGCGGACGCGGTCGGGGCCCCACCAGCGCGTGAGGGCGGCGAAGGCGGGCTGGTAGAAGGTGGCGGCCATGGCAAGGCCCGCCACGAGCCAGGCGGCTGTGAACACGTAGAGGGTGGGGGCAAGGGCGATGGCCAGAACGGCAGCGACCGCGAGCACGGAGCCAGCAGTCATTACGGCGCGGGGACCGCGGCGGTCGAGGATGCGGCCGACAGGTATCCCAGCGAGAGCCGAGACGAGCAGGGCGGCGGAGAACGCGGCGGTGGCGGCGCTTGTGGACCAGCCGGTATCTGCGGTCAGGTGCGGAAGCAGGACGGGAAAGGCGTAGTAGACGATGCCCCAGCTGGTGATCTGTGTGGCGCACAGGGCGGGAAGCGCGGCGCGAGGCCGTGACCGGTCCCCTTTTCCGGTCGCGGCCCCGCTTGTGCTGCTGTGAAGGTCGGTCATCGTCAGGTCAGCAACAGCCGCCGGCGGCGACAGGTTCACTCGCGCCGGTGTCGGCGGTGGCCGGCCTGGCACAGCAGGTGCTGCCTTCCTTGGCCAGGCTGTCGGCGTCGGCTTTGACGACGTACACCTCCCAGGGTTCCTGGCCGGGACCGTGGACCCAGACCTTGTCCTGGAGGGCGTAGCAACAGGTGGTGTCGTTCTCCTCGGCGGTGGCCAGGCCGGCGTCGCTCAGGCGGGTGGTGGCGGCGTGCACGTCCTCGCTGGTCGCCACCTCGACGCCGAGGTGGTCCATGCGGGTGTCCTCGCCTGCTTCCCCTTCGATGAGAACGAGCTTGAGCGGAGGCTCGGCGATGGCGAAGTTGGCGTAGCCGTCGCGGAGTTTGGCGGGCTCGGTGCCGAAGAGCTTGGTGTAGAAGGCGATGGACGCAGCAAGGTCAGGGACGCGAAGGGCCAGTTGGACTCGGGACATGATGTGCCTCCTGTCGGATGTGAGCAGTCAGCAGCCTCCGGTTGTGGCCGGGGCTCCGCTGCCGATCTGGAGGGTGGTCGGGGCCGTGCAGCAGCCGCCGCCGGACGCTTCCTCGGCCTCGGGTTGGTCGAACAGCCCGGCGCCGCCGCAGACTCCGGTCTCGGGGAGCGTGAGTTCGACGCGCTCGGCCGCCTCCCGGTCGCCGGCGAGGGCGGCGGCGATGGAGCGGACCTGCTCGTAGCCGGTCATTGCCAGGAAGGTCGGCGCGCGGCCGTAGGACTTCATGCCCACCACATAAACGCCCTTCTCCGGGTGCGAGAGCTCCCTCGCGCCGTGCGGGTAGACGGTGCCGCAGGAGTGGACGTTCGGGTCGATCAGCGGGGCGAGTTCGATCGGGGCCTGCAGCCGCTCGTCCAGGCCGAGGCGCAGCTCTGCGAGGAAGGAGAGGTCGGGGCGGAAGCCGGTGAGGACGATGACCTCGTCGACCGGGTCGAGACGGCGGCCGTCCTCGGCCACCAGCACCAGCCGGTCACCGGTCTTCTCGACTGCGGTCGTACGGAAGCCGGTGACCGCGCTCGCGTGTCCGTTGTCGACGGCGGCCTTTGCCGCGAGGCCGAGTGCGCCGCGAGCGGGAAGCTGGTCGGCCTCGCCGCCGCCGAACGTGGAGCCGCCGATGCCGCGCCGCAGGACCCATGCCGCGTGCGTCCCGGGGGCGTCCTTGGCGAGGTCGGCGAGGTAGGCGAGGGCGGTGAAGGCGGAGGCGCCGGATCCGATGACAGCGGTGCGCCTTCCCTCGTAACGCGCCCTGACGGACGGATCCTTGAGGTCGGGGACGCGGTAGGAGATGCGGTCGGATGCGGTGCGCTCGCCCAGCGCGGGCAGGCCGTCGCCACCGATGGGGCTGGGGGTGGTCCAGGTGCCGGAGGCGTCGATGACGGCGCGGGCGGTGATCCGCTCCTCGCTCCCGTCGGCATTGAGGATGTGGACGGTGAACGGCTGCTGCTCGCGGTCGGCGTCCACGACGCGATCGCGGCCGAGGCGGGAGACGCCGGTGACGTTTGCGCTGTAGCGGACCTTGTCGCCGAGGACGTCGGCCAGTGGCTGGAGGTACTGCTCGGCCCAGTCGCCGCCGGTGGGGTAGGTGGAGCCGTCGGGCTTCACCCAGCCGGTGGGGGCGAGCAGCTTCTCTGCGGCCGGGTCGACGAGCTCGGCCCAGGTGGAGAAGAGGCGTACATGGCTCCACTCACGCACGGCGCTGCCCGCGCTGTCTCCGGCCTCCAGAACCAGGGGCTCCATGCCGCGCTCGATGAGTCGGGAGGCGGCGGCCAGGCCGATCGGTCCGGCTCCGATCACCACGGCGGGCAGGGCGGCGGTGGGCACATCGGTAATCGGCGCAGTCACGGTGACTCCCCATTCTGTTTCGATATCTGTCGATGGCTTGTGTTGCCAGCATGGCACCTGCTTCGATGAACGTCAACATAGACATCAATCGAATCAAGTGGAGTGAGTGATGGAGCATCTCGACGTTGCCGTGATCGGCGGCGGACAATCCGGCCTGGCCGCCGCCCACGCCCTGCGCCGGCGCGGACGCACGCCGGTGGTGCTGGAAGCCTCCGCGCGGGCGGCCGGCTCCTGGCCGCACTACTACGACAGCCTCACCCTCTTCTCCCCGGCGGGGTACAGCTCCCTGCCCGGCCTTCCTTTCGGCGGTGACCCGCAGCGGTATCCGCACCGGGACGAGGTGGTCGCCTACCTGCTGCGCTACGCAGACCAGCTGGACGCGGAGATCCGAACCGGCCGTCGCGTGAGTGCCGTCCGCGCCGAGGACGGCGGGTTCCTGCTGGCACTGGAGGACGGATCGCACCTGGCGGCACGCGCTGTGGTCGCCGCCACCGGCGGCTTCGGAAGCCCCAACCGCCCCGCTCTGCCCGGCCTGGACTCCTTCACCGGGACCCTCCTGCATGTCACCGACTACCGGTCCCCCGAGCCCTTTGCCGGACAGCGGGTGGTGGTCGTCGGCGCCGGCAACTCCGCCGTGCAGGTCGCGGCCGAACTCGCCGCGCGCGCCCGCGCCCGCGTCAGCCTCGCCAGCCGGGCCCCGGTCAGGTGGTTCAAGCAGCGCCCGCTCGGCGGTATGGACCTGCACTTCTGGCTCAAGGTCACCGGGCTGGACACCGCCCCGCTCGGCCGCTTCCAGCGCGGCCCGGCCACCATGGCCGTCATCGACGACGGCCGCTACCGAGCCGCCCTCGCGGCTGGCGCTCCCGATCGCCGCCCTATGTTCACCAGCATCGAGGGATCCAAGATGACCTGGCAGGACGGAACGGTCGAGGACGTCGATGCCATCGTGCTGGCCACCGGCTACCGGCCCGATCTCGGCTACCTCGCACCCCTCGACGCACTTGGCGTCCACCGAGGGCCGCGCCACCGCGACGGTATCTCGCTCACTCACCCCGGCCTCGCCTATGTCGGACTGGAGTGGCAGCGCAGCCTGTCCTCCGCCTCGCTGCGAGGTGTGAGCCGCGACGCCCGGCGCATCGCACGCCGCCTGGCCGCCCATCTTGCCCAGCCATAAACAGCGGCGGCTGCCTCTGGGCGGCTTGGTTCGATGTGTGTCAACATAGATGTATGTCGAATACGGAGCTGCTGCCGCTGCTCGAGCCGGAGACGCTGGCGCCCTGCTGCCCGCCGCTGACCGAACGCGCGCTGACAGCGGAAGAAGCGGTGCGCACGGCCGCGATGTTCAAGGCACTCGGCGACCCGGTCCGGCTGCGCCTGTTCTCTCTCGTCGCCGCACACGAGAGCGGCGAGGCCTGCGTCTGCGACATCTCCGACGTCGGCGTCTCCCAGCCCACCATCTCGCACCACCTGAAGAAGCTGAAGGAGGCCGGCCTGCTCACCTCCGAGCGGCGGGGCACCTGGGTGTACTACCGGGTCGAGCCCTCCGTGCCGGCCGCGATGGGGCAGATGCTGCGGCACTACGGCTCCTGACAGCACCTGGCTCTCACCGGACCGGCTCCGTGTTCCAGCCACGGACCAGGGCGGAGAGTGCCGGGCCGCGGGCGTGCTCATCTCGGGTTGCGCCTGCCGAGCGCGAGCGGGACAGCCAGGGCGGTGACAGCAACGATGACAGCGACCGCCGCGTACCCATGGGAGTCAGCGACCGGGCCGCCCAGAACCGGGGCGACCAGATAGCCCAGGATCCCGATCTGGGACCACAGCACCATCGCGGTGACGATGCGTCGCGGGGGCACGGCGTCCAGCAGCACCCCGACCGATCCGGTGTTCGCCATGCCGATGCCGACTCCTGCCACTGCCAGGGCCCCGATCCACACGGGCACCGACGTGCCGGCCCCGGCGGCAGTGAAGCCGACGACTACGAAAACGGTGGATGCCAGCAGTGCGCGGCGGGGACGCAGCCGGGCGGCGAGCGCGGCAGCCACGGCCACCAGCACCGAGGTTGCCGCGTACAGCACGCCGATCTGGGATTGGGACAGCCGAGTGGCGAAGTGCAGCGGCAGGACACCCTCCAGGGTGCCCAGCGCCAGCACCGCGAAGGCGATGCCGGCACTGGCCGCCCAAAAGCCGCGCGAACGCATCGCACGCCGATCACTCGTGAAGGCACCGGCACGCGCGGGGAGCCTGAGTGCCAGCACCGGCACCCCCGCGAGCAGGATGAGGAAGAGATACGCGAGGAAGGGTCCGCGGACCCCCTGGATGGCTCCCAGGAGCGGGCCCAGCAGACCGCCGGCGGAGTAGGCGGCGAAGACCCGGCTCATGCACAGGTATTCCTGGCCCGGCCAGGCCGCCAGCGTGGCGAAGGTGACGCCGAGCCACAGGCATCCCGACCCCACCCCCATCACCAGGCGGGCCACGGCGAAGACGGCAAGGTCGCTGCCGAAGACGAAGCCGAGACAACCCACGGCGATCAGCAGGAGTCCGCCCAGAATGACTCTGCCCAGTGCACTGCGCTGCACGGCGAAGCCGCCCACCGCGAACCCTGCGACCATCCCCAACGGGAAGGTGGCCACCAGCATCCCCATCACCGTGGCGCCGGCGCCGGTCCGATCGGCCAGGGTCGGCAGGACCGGCGCGATCAGGCTGTACCCGGCCGCATCCAGCACCCCCAGCCCCAGCAGCAGGGCGTAGACGGCTTTGGAACGCGATCCGGACAGCTGCCCTTCGGGTGCGGCCGCGCTCACCGGCCCCTGCCTCTCCGCTTGCTCCCTTCACCGGGCGCGTCCGGGAGAGGCGCGGGCCTGCCCATCACCACATCGGCAGCCGACGGGAACCCCTGCACGCATTCCTTGTTGAGCCGGTAGCGGCTGTAGGAGCCCTCGCGCTCCACCAGCACGAACCCGACCTCGGTCAGCACTTTGAGGTGGTGCGACACCGTCGACTGGCCCACCCCCACGGCGGCCACGATCTGGCCGACTGTCATCTCCCCGCCATGCCGGGCCAGCAGCGTCACGATCTGCACGCGCGTGGCATCGGCCAGCGCCTTGAACCAGCTGGCGTACTGCTCAGCTTCGGATCGCTCCAGGAAGTCACTCATCGGTAATCGACGATAATCGATGACCTGGAGGAGTCAAGTTCTTGGCCGCCGTGCGTCCTCAGCTGTACGGCCGGACTCCAGCGGGCGAGCAGCTGGTCCGTGACACCGAACCGGGCGAGGACGTGCAGCGCACGATGCCAGATGGCCGGCCGACTCCCGTGCCCGGTCCAAGTGCCGGTCGTGACCCGGAACCGCACCCCGTACGTCTACCACTGGGCCGCGGCAGTGTGCCTCGTAAAGCTGCAGTCACCCAAGGAGCGGCAGGACGACGGCCGATGTTCGCTGGCGCGTCACCGCAGCGGCATTTATATCGGCAAGTATCTATGTTCCTGACCCTTGAAAGGAACAGCAGGTGCAGCAGCAACGGGTGAACCACAGGCGTCTGTACAGCGCGATCGTGACGGCAGCTGGGGGTGTGCTCTTGCTCTCGGCGTGTGGCCTCGGCGGCGCGACTGAGGATGTGCCGCCACCCGACGCACGGAAGGGCAACATCGAGTGCGCGGAGAAAGGCCAGCTCCCGGCATCCGGCTCCACCGCGCAGAAGAACGCGATGCAGCACTGGATGCACGAGTACCAGAGTGCCTGTCCTGGGGTGCAGATCCGCTATGTGCCCATAGGGTCGGGCGGCGGAGTCGCCCAGTTCCTCCGCGGAGCGACCGTGCTCGGCGGAAGCGACAGTGCGCTCAAGCCGGACGAGATCGAGGCATCCCGCGACGTATGTCCGGGCAGCAACGCCGTCAACCTGCCGATGGTCGGCGGACCCATTGCCGTCGGTTACAACGTCTCGGGCGTGAAGGACCTCGTCCTCGATGCCCCCACCCTCGCCCGGATCTTCGACTCGGAGATCACCGTGTGGAACGACGAGAAGATCAAGCGCCTGAATCCTGGCGTGCAGCTGCCCGCGACCCCAATCCGCACCGTGCACCGGTCCGACGATTCGGGTACGACGCAGAACCTCAACAAGTACCTCGCCGAGGCAGCGCCGGACGACTGGCCGTACCCGACGGAGAAAGCCTGGCAGGCCAAGGGCGGCCACTCGGCGGCCGGTTCCGACGGGGTGGCATCGGACGTGCTGAATGAGGACGGAGCCATCGGCTACTTCGAGCTGTCCTTCGCCAAGACCGAGAACCTTCCCACCGTCAGACTCGACACGGGTGCGCCGGAGCCGGTCGGCCCTTCTGCCGAGACCGCGTCGGCAGGTATCGCGGCGGCCGAAGTGGTCGGGCGCGGCAAGGACATGACGCTGAAGTTCGACTACAGGACCAAGGTGCCCGGGGCATACCCCATCGTGCTCGTCACGTATGAGATCGTCTGCGCCAAGGGCAATCAGACCGAGGTCCTGCCCGCCCTCAAGTCCTTCCTGACGTACACGGCCAGCGAGGAAGGACAGAAGGATCTCTCCCGTATCCACTACGCGCCGCTCCCGGACGGGGTGGCCGCGCAGGTCCGTGAGGTGGTGAGCACCCTCTCCTGATCCGCCGGGGTCAGTGTCCGGAGGCGAGCAGGGCCGAGATCTCACGGGCCGCGTCGCGAGCCGGGCGGCCGACGCCGATGAGCGTGGCGGAAGCCGGGCCGGTCCAGTCGCCGTAGCCAAGCAGGTGGAGGCGGGGCTCGCCCACGGCGCGGGTGCCCGCCGTGGGGACATGGCCGCGGGGTCCGCGCAGGCCGAGCGGTGCGAGGTGGGACAGCACCGGGCGGAAGCCGGTGCACCAGATGACCGCGTCCGCCTCCGCTGTGGTGCCATCGGCCCAGGCGACGCCGTGGCGGGTGAGCCGGGCGAACATCGGTGACCACTTGAGCAGTCCGGCGTCACGGGCCTGACGTACGGGCGGTACGGCGACGATGTCACCGAGCGAGGCGACTCCGCCGGCGTCCGAGCTGCCCTCGTCGAGGGCCCGGCGGCGCGCTGTGGCCACGTCGAAGAGGACTCGGCCGTCGATGTCGTCGGCGAGGAAGCGCGGTTCGCGCTGGGTGGCCCAGGTCAGTTCGGTGTCGTACGCGAGGTCGGCGGCGATCTGGGCGCCGGAGTTGCCGCCGCCGACCACGACCACGCGCCGGCCCGCGAACTCCTGAGGATTGCGGTACTCCACCGTGTGAAGCTGAACTCCCTGGAAGACCGAACGGCCGGGAACAGTGGGCAGGAAGGGACGCGACCAGGTGCCGGTGGCGCTGATGACGGCGCGCGCCCGCCACGAGCCGTTGTCGGTCTCGACGCGCAGGAAGGCGCCGTCACGGTGTACGGCATGTGCGCGTACACCGTGCTGGATCGGCAGCTCGTAGCGCTTCTCGTAGTCGGCGAGATAGTCGACGACGTGCTGGGCGCCGGGGTAGGCCTCGCCGGGCTGGGGCGGCATGAGACGACCGGGCAGCGAGGAGTACGCGGCCGGGGAGAACAGACGCAGCGAATCCCAGGTGTGCTGCCAGGCGCCGCCCGGCGTGGACTGCGCGTCCAGGACGACGAAGTCCACGCCGAGGCGGCGCAGGTGGTAGCCGGCGGCGAGCCCGGACTGGCCCCCGCCGATGACCACCACCTGCGTCTGCTGTGTCATGCGCCGTGCTGCGTCCCAGCGTCCCGGCCGCGCATGAAGATGAGCGCTACCAGAGCCAGGCCCACCACTGCGCCGGCGAGTTGGGCTCCGACGAAGCCCGGCACGGATGCGGGAGCGATGCCGGCGAAGGTGTCGGTGAAGGCGCGTCCGACCGTCACCGCCGGGTTGGCGAAGGAGGTGGACGAGGTGAACCAGTAGGCCGCGCCGATGTACGAGGCGACGGCGACCGGAGCGAAGCGCAGCTGGTCGGTGCGGGCCAGGCCGAAGATCAGCAGGATGAGTCCGGCGGTGGCGACGACCTCGCCGAGCAGCAGGTTTCCTGCCGAGCGCTCGTGCGTGGACCACTGCACCAGCGGTTCGCCGAACATGGCATCGGCCAGCACGGCGCCGACGATCGCACCGATCACCTGCGCGGGGACGTACACGGCCGCCTCGCGGGCGGTGACGCCCGCACCTGTGCGCCGGGCGGTCCACCACTCGGCCAGGGTGACGGTCGGGTTGAAGTGCGCGCCGGAGACCGGGCCGAGCAGGAGGATGAGTACGCCGAGGCCGAAGACCGTGGCGATGGAGTTGGCCAGCAGCTGGAGGCCGACGTCCTGCGTCAGTTCGGTGGCCTGGATGCCGGAGCCCACCACGACGGCGACGAGGGCTGCGGTACCGACCAGTTCGGCAGCAGCCCGGGCGATGAGCGGGGTGCGGGGCAAAGTAGCGCCCGGCGCCGGTTGCGGTTCAGTGACCGCGGCTATGCGGGAATCCGCTGTGGTCTCGGCAGCCGTTCGGGGAGAAGCGGCCTCGGTGGCGCTCAACTGGACTCCTTGCAGTTGCGACAGTGCGCGGTGATCAGGGACAGGACCGCTTGAGGTTCGCCTCGGCGCTGGCGCGCGCAGTCTCCGCGAGGTCGGCGAACCGACCGGCAAGCGAAGCGATGACCTCCGGGCGGAGCCGGTAGTAGGTGAACCGGCCGCACGGCTCGGTCTCCACGACCCCCGCCTCGCGCAGCACCTTCAGATGGTTGGAGAGATTGGTCTGCCGCGCACCCGTCTCCTCCACGAGGTGACTGGTACAGAGCGTCTCTTTGGCGAGCAGGGTCACGATCTGGAGCCTGAGCGGGTCGGCCAGAACCCGAATCAGCTCAGTGTCGACTGACGTCATCATGGGCTGATACTCTCACATCAGTGGCTCCTGACGCCACCAGGTGCTGACGTCAATCGTGCCTGATACAACCCCGCGTGACGTGGCAAGACACCGCTCGCGAGACAAGAGAGAGACCTCCGATGGCCGAGAAGCCCTCCGTCCTGTTCGTCTGTGTCCACAACGCCGGCCGCTCCCAGATGGCCGCCGCGTGGCTGACCCACCTGGCCGGGGACCGCGTCGAGGTCCGCTCGGCCGGCTCGGCGCCTGCCGACCAGGTCAACCCGGCCGCCGTCGAGGCCATGCGCGAGGTCGGAATCGACATCGCCGCCGAAATGCCCAAGATCCTCACGGTGGACGCGGTCAAGGCCTCTGACGTCTGCATCACGATGGGCTGCGGCGACACCTGCCCGGTCTTCCCCGGCAAGCGGTACCTGGACTGGACTCTGGAAGACCCGGCAGGGCAGGGCGTCGAGGCCGTACGCCCGATCCGTGACGAGATCAAGAAGCTCGTCGAGGGCCTGATCGAGGAGATCGCCCCGGAGAAGAGCGCATGAGCGCAAGCGCGAACGACGTCCGGAACGTCATCGTCATCGGCTCCGGACCCGCCGGCTACACCGCCGCCCTTTACACCGCGCGCGCCAACCTCGACCCCCTCGTCTTCGGCGGAGGGATCTTCGTCGGTGGCTCGCTCACCACGACCACCGAGGTCGAGAACTTCCCCGGCTTCCCCGAGGGCGTCGATGGTCCCGTTCTCATGGAGAACATGCGGGCCCAGGCCGAGCGCTTCGGTGCCGAGATCGTCGAGGACGACGTCGTCTCGGTCGATCTCACCGGGGACATCAAGAAAGTCACCGACTCCGCCGGAACGGTGCACCGGGCCAAGGCCGTGATCGTTGCGACCGGCTCCGGCTACCGAAAGCTCGGCCTGCCGAACGAGGAAGAGCTGTCCGGCCGGGGCGTGTCCTGGTGCGCCACCTGTGACGGCTTCTTCTTCCGCGACCGCGACATCGTCGTGGTCGGCGGCGGGGACACCGCCATGGAGGAGGCCACCTTCCTCACCCGGTTCGCCAGGTCGGTGACCGTCGTCCACCGCCGCTCCACGCTGCGGGCCTCCCAGGTCATGCAGAACCGTGCCTTCGCCGATGACAAGATCTCCTTCGCGTTCGACAGTGAGATCGCCGAGATCCAGGCAGAGGGCGGCATGCTCTCCGGCGTGAGTCTGCGCGACACCTTCACCGGCAAGACGCGCGACCTCGAGGCGTCCGGCCTGTTCATCGCCATCGGCCACGACCCGCGCACCGAGATCTTCCAGGGCCAGCTGGACCTGGACGACGAGGGCTACCTCAAGGTCGAGGCCCCCTCCACGCGCACGAACATCCCTGGCGTCTTCGGCGCGGGCGACGTGGTCGACCACACCTACCGCCAGGCCATCACCGCCGCCGGAACCGGCTGCGCAGCTGCCCTCGACGCCGAGCGGTATCTCGCCGCGCTCGCCGACAGCGCCAAGGCCTCAGAACCGGCGATGGCCCCGGCCGCCGTCTGACCCCATCCGCAGGAGGAGGCCGCCATGGCTCTCAAGAACGTGACCGACGACTCCTTCGAGTCGGCGGTCCTCAAGAGCAGCAAGCCCGTGCTCGTCGACTTCTGGGCGCCCTGGTGCGGACCGTGCCGCCAGCTCGCCCCGTCGCTGGAGGCCATCGCCGCCGAGCACGGCGAGAGCATCGAGATCGTCAAGCTCAACATCGACGAGAACCCCGAAACCGCTGCCAAGTACGGCGTGATGTCCGTCCCGACGATGCACATCCACGTCGGCGGCGAGATCATCCAGACCTTCGTCGGCGCCAAGCCGAAGGCCGCTCTCGAGCGCGAACTCGCCGACCATCTGGGCGCGTAGCGCCACATCTGCCTGTCTCGCGCAAGGGTGTTGAATCCTGGCCCGGCTCCGCCGTGTTCCCCACGCGGCGGAGCCGGGGCCCTTCCGCGGCACCTCAAGCCGGGCGGGAAGCACCAAACCCACCTGGTGCTGGGCGTTGCCATCGGCCGACGATGCGACACCGACGGCAGCTCGGCGTGCTGTTGCCCCGATCGACCCCCGGTTCACAGAAGGAAGACCCAATGACGCCGCTCCCGCGCCGCGAAACGCCGCCCTCGGTGCGACGGTGACGGCCGGCGGACTCCTCCTGGGCATACGCGGGCTCGCGGCGACTCGGCGGCACGAAGGTGGCCGCATCTTCGCGGGCCCGAGCGGAGGATTGCGGCGCAACGTGTTCGGGTGCTGTAGGCCTTCCCGGAAGCTGACCATGCGTTGCACCGGCTGCTGGCCGGGCGAGTCCGGGGTTCGCAAGAACAGGGGGAGGCGCGGCAGCGACGTTCGCAGCTGCGCCGTCGCGTGACCGGCAGTCAGGCGCTGGAAGGCTCGAGGATTTCCCGTACGCGGCGCAGACCCTCGTGGTTCACAGAGAACCAGGCCCATGTCCCGCGCCGCTCGCGGTCCAGAAGGCCAGCCTCGGTCATGATCTTCAGGTGGTGGCTGACCGTAGGCTGCCGCAGTCCGAGGCAGTCGGTCAGGTCACACACGCACACCTCACCGGCAGGCGCCCGCTCGATCAGGCGCAGGATCTGGAGCCTGGTGGGGTCGGCGATGGCCTTGAGCATGTCGGCGAGGCGCTGCGCCTCATCGCGGTCGATGAGCAGGCACGACAGGTGGGATCCGCAGGCCTCCGCCTCGGTCTCGCCCACCGCCGCTTCGGATGCGCCGATTGCAGTGATAGCCATCTATTCACCATAAGGGCCGCTCGGGTGGGCCAACGCATGTTCGAAGGCCGCCCCCTCCGCTGTTCACCAAGCGTTCACTTTTGATGCGGCCTATTCAGCATATAGACACTCGCCTATGATCGGTGGTGGAGGAGGCTATGGCACCTTCCGGTTCTGAGGAGTCGCCCGATGGATGAGCAGACCCCAATCGGCCCTTCAACGCCCCCGCTGCGGGACAGCCGCGCCGTGCTGGGACGCATCTCGGACAAACTCTCCGCCCGCTACAGCCGTGCGTTCTCGCGTGCAACGGTGACGCAGTACGTCGAGGAGTGCTCCGACATGCTCGGGAGTCGGGCCCGCGTCGGCACACACCTGCCGGTCCTGATCGAACGCTTCGCCGACCAGCGGCTGGGAGCCCTCGCCCGCGGGCTCGGTCTGTCGCCGAAGCCGGTCCCCGAGGTGCTCTTCGTCTGTACGGAGAATGCGGGCCGCTCTCAGTTGGCCGCCGCGCTCATGCGCCATCACGCGAAGGGCGGGGTGCGCGTGCTCACCGCGGGCTCCGACCCGGGTGCGCGGATCGCCCCGATTGTGCGGCAGCTGCTGGCCGAGCGGAAGCTGACGACGGGCGAGGAATTCCCCAAGCCCCTGACCGCGGAGGTCGTCACCGCCGCCGACGTCGTGGTGACCCTCGGCTGTGGCGACGCCTGCCCTGTGCGTCCTGGCCGCCGCTACCTCGACTGGGATCTGCCCGACCTGAGCGGCCTGGACATCGAGAGCGCCCGGTCCGTAGGGGACGCACTCGACACGCGCATCGGCCTGCTCACACAGGAACTGCTTGTGGCACAGACGCCGCGGACCGGGACCTCACGCAACTGACCGCAAGGAATCACCGAGCACGCTGTTCAAAGCCTGAACCGGCCGACGGGTTGCACCGCCATGCGCCCGCCGGCCGGAGTCTTGTAGTTCGACCGCCCGCCCGCGAAGGAACAGCCGGGCCACAGCTATGTCGCCGGGGCCGTGCGGGAAGAGCCGGAGCTCGCGACTCCCTTGGGGCTGCACTCCAGGCGGTAGCCCATGCCACGGATGGCGTCGATGGTGCAGCAGCTGCCGGAGCCCTCGCGGAGCCGGTTGCGGACGCGGCGGACATGGACGGTAAGGCTGTTGCTGTCCAGTGTTTCCACACCCCACAGGGCCTTCGTCAGTTCGGCCCGGCTGACCACGCGGTTGGCGTGCTCCATCAGATAGCGCAACAGCATGAATTCACGGACGGGCAACTGCAGGGAGCGTTGCCGTACATAGACGTGAAACCCCGCGGGATCAAGCTCAATGTCACCGACCACCAGGGTCCGGACAGCACCACCGTTCATGCGGCCGGACATGAGCAGCGGCACTATCTCTTCGGCCCGGTAGGGGCGGGCCACGAAGGCCACGGCACCGGCGGCGACTGCTGCGGTGGCCTCGGCAGCTCCGTCGGGGCCCGCTCCGACGATGACCGGCACCGGATGGAGCCGCGCGATCAGTGCGGTGACCGTGGCCGCGCCGACCACCGGCAGCGGTGCGCCGAGCAGCACCGCGCGCGGGTGGTGGGCGCCGACCTGCAGCAGGGCCTCGGCGCCGTCGCGGCAGACGATGATCCTCACACCCGCGCTCTCGAACCGGGCGCTGGCCTCAGCGGCCAGGGCCTCGTCCGGTTCTGCAAGCAGCAGATCAGGGATGGTGCCGTCTTCTGGGCCGCCAGCGGAAGTGGCCGGCGGCCGGTGTGCGTCGGGTGTCACCCGGGTTACTCCTTCACGTGATGCGCGCAAAGGGATGAGCGTCGGACTGGGGGTCTGTCAGCCGAAGCGGCCGGAGATGTAGTCCTCGGTGCGCTGGTCGGAGGGGTTGCTGAAGATCCGGGCCGTCTCGTCGTACTCGACCAGCCGTCCGTGACGTACGCCGCTGTCGTCGATGTCCGCGGTGAAGAAGGCGGTGCGGTGTGAAACGCGTGCGGCCTGCTGCATGTTGTGCGTGACGACGATGATGGTGAACTCCTGGGACAGCTGCTCCATGAGGTCTTCGATCTTGGCGGTGGCGATCGGGTCCAGGGCCGAGCAGGGCTCGTCCATGAGGATCACCTCGGGCTTGACCGCGATGGTGCGCGCGATGCAGAGCCGCTGCTGCTGGCCGCCGGACAGCGCGAGCGCGGAGGTCTTGAGTTTGTCCTTGACCTCGTCCCACAGCGCGGCGTGCGTGAGGGTCTCCTCGACGAGGTCGTCGAGATTGTCCTTGAAGCCGGAAACCCTTGGTCCGTAGGCGATGTTGTCGTAGATCGACTTCGGGAACGGGTTGGGCTTCTGGAAGACCATGCCGATCCGTCGGCGGACCTCGATGGGGTCGACGTCGCGGCCGTACAGATCCTCATTGTGGTACCGGACCTTGCCCGCCACGCGGGCGGTGGGCACGAGGTCGTTCATGCGGTTGAAGCAGCGCAGGACGGTCGACTTGCCGCAGCCGGACGGTCCGATCATTGCGGTGATCTGACGGTGCCCGATGTTCATGTTGACGTCGCGGACGGCTTCATGGTCGCCGTAGAAGACCGAAAGGCTCCCTACTTCGAAGACCGGGCTGGCCAGGGAGGGGGCGTCGCGGTAGTTGACCTGCGGGGTCCGGGTGCCGCCGGTGGCGTCGGAGGGAGGGGTCATGGCGGTCTCCTGCGGAGAGTCGGCGGGCAGTTCGAGCTGGTCGGTAGCCGAAGTCATGGCGGTCACCACTTGCGGCTGTAGCGGTTGCGGAGCCAGATGGCCACGGAGTTCATCGCCAGCAGGATCACCAGGAGAATGACGATCGCGGCGGAGGCGAGTGCGGTGAACTCGGCACGGGACTGGCTGATCCAGTTGAAGATCTGAATCGGGAGGACGGTGAACTGGCTCTGCACGCCAGTGGGGTTGAACGTGATGAACGTCAGCCCGCCCAGCAGCAGCAGAGGCGCGGCCTCTCCGATCGCGCGGGACAGGGCCAGGATCGATCCGGTTGCCATGCCGGGCACCGCAGCGGGAAGGACCTGGCGCCGGATGGTCTGCCACTGAGTGGCGCCCAGCGCGAGCGAGGCTTGACGGATCGACTGCGGCACCGCCCGGATCGCCTCCCGTGAGGAGATGATCACCACCGGCAACACCAGCAGCGACAGCGTCAGCGAGGCGGTCAGGACGGTCTGGCCGAAGCCCAGGCCGCGGGAAATGACTCCCAGCCCGAGGATGCCGTAGACGATCGATGGCACCGCTGCCAGGTTCTGGATGTTGATCTCGATCGCGCGGTTCCACCACCGGTCGGGATCGGCGTACTCCTCCAGGTAGATCGCGGTGAGGATGCCGGTCGGCAGGCAATACAGCGCGGTGAAGCCGATGACCCAGACCGTGCCCATGATCGCGGACTGCGCGCCGGCATTCGACGGGTCGATGATGTCGGGGAAGTTCGTCCAGATCCGCGGGTCCAGGCGCGGCCAGCCCTCGACGACGACGTAGGTGAGCAGCGAGGCAAGGAAGACCACGCCCACGGCCAGTGACGTCCAGAGGCTGAGTTGGAAGAACCGTTCACGCCACGGGATACCCCGGCCCTTGAGCCTGGGGGCCTCCGGAACGTCCCTCACGGGGTCGCGTTCGATGACGGCACTCATTCGTACACCTCGCGGTACTTGCGCACGAGACGGATGCTCAGCAGGTTCATCACCAGCGTCATCACAAAGAGCAGAGAGCCCACCGCGAAGATCGTCTGGTATCCGATGGAGCCGGTGGGCAGGTCGCCGATGCCCGCCGCGGCAATGAACGCAGTCATTGTCTGCATGCCCTCAAGCGGGTCGAAGGAAAGATTGGGGCGCCCGCCTGCTGCGATGGCCACGATCATCGTCTCGCCCAGCGCCCGGGAGATGCCCAGCACAACGGCGGCGACAATGCCTGAGAGGGCCGCCGGGAACACCACGCGCGTGGAGACCTGCATCCGCGAGGACCCCAGGGCAAACGCGCCGTCGCGCAGGGCGCGCGGCACCGCACTCATCGAGTCCTCGGCGAGCGAGGCGATCGTCGGGATGATCATGACGCCCATGACGAAGCCGGCTGCCAGGGCGTTGAAGACCTGCGGGCCCTCACCTCCCGGCCAGATGTCCTGGAGCAGTGGCGTGATGGCCTTCAGCGCGAAGAAGCCGTAGACGACAGTGGGAATGCCCGCGAGGACTTCCAGCATCGGCTTGAAGAACTTCCGCACCCGCGGGTTGGCGTACTCGCTCAAGTACACGGCCGCGCCCAGGCCCAGCGGCACAGCCACGAGCAGCGCGATCAACGTGACCATGAGAGTGCCGGTCACCAGCGGGATGACACCGAAGGAAGGCGGCTTGAACAGCGGCGACCAGTCGGTCCCGATGATGAATTCCCCGAAGTTCACCTTCCCGAAGAAAGTGATCGCCGGTGGGATCAGGGCGATGACGATGCCGATCGTCGTCATCACCGAGACCAGCGAGGCGGCCACCAGCAGGACCTTGATGGCCTTCTCGCCGTGACGCGGCTGGGACCGCTTCAGGAAGCCGGGGCTTCCTGAAGCGGCCCGCCGCCCAGAGATGGAGGAACTCATGACTTGTGCTGCGCCTTGAGGGTCTCGAGGTCCTTCTTCAGCTCGGTCTCCTGCGTCGCGTTCAGCGGCACGAACTGGGACTTCTTGGCGATGTCGGCGTTGTTCTCGACGTAGAACTCGACGAAGGCCTCGACTTCCTTCTTATCCAGGGAAGTCGCCTTCGGGTAGATGAACAGCGGGCGGGAGAGCGGCTTGTAGCTGCCGTCCTGCACGGTCTCCACGGTCGGGGCGACGCAGCCGTCGCCGCCGTCGATCTTCAGAGCCTTGAGCTTGTCCTTGTTCTCCTCGTAGTAGGAGAGACCGAAGTAGCCCAGGCCGCCCTTGGAGCCCGAGACGCCCTGGACGGTGACGTTGTCGTCCTCGCTCGGGCTGTAGTCGGTGCGGGAAGCACCCTCTTCGCCGTTGATCGCGTCGGTGAAGTAGTCGAAGGTGCCCGAGTCGGTGCCGGCGCCGAACAGCTCCAGTTTCTGGTTCGGGAACTTCGGGTCGACCTGGTTCCAGTTGTTGACCTTGGACTTGGGCTCCCAGATCTTCTTCAGCTGCTCGACGGTCAGGCAGTCGACGAAGTCGTTGTCCTTGCTCACCACGACGGACAGACCGTCGTTGGCGATCGTGAGCTCCTCGAACTTGATGCCCTTCTTCTCGCACGCCGCCTTCTCTTCGTCCTTGATCGGACGGGAGGCGTCGGAGATGTCGGTCTCGCCGGCACAGAACTTCTCGAAACCGCCACCGGTCCCGGACGTGCCGACCGTGACCTTGACTCCGGAGTTCTTGGCCTGGAAGAGCTGAGCCGCTGCGGTGCTCAGCGGCGCGACCGTGCTGGAGCCGTCGACCTTGATGGTCCCCGCCAGCTTGTCGCCGCTCTCACCACTACTGGAGCCGCCGGCGTCGGCGCCGCCGCACGCGCTCGCGGCCAGCATCACAACAGCCGTCAGAGCCAAGGGAGCCTTGGCCCGGCGCAACGAAGTGGAAATGTTCACGACTCTCGACCCTCGTGTCTGCCGGGTAGCTCCCGGCTGTCTGGATCAGGTGCGCAGCGCGCTCCGTTCGGACACCTGGATCGAAGCTCGCCTATATGAACAAGGGGTGTACGAGGGCCCCACCAAGCATGAACGATAGCGGGTTATCTATATAGATGGATCTTGTTCTTATGTGCTGCACGTGGCATTCAATCCGTCACCATGCAGCCGAAGGCTCGCCCCGTTGACAGGAGCGTGCGTTTGAAGTGAACGAAGCGGCCTCCATGGAAGCGCGCTCGCTCGGACGCGACCTCGCAGAGTTCGATCGGAGTTCACCGTTCATCCCCATCCGGTCGGACTGGGCGCCCCTAGCGTCACAGATCGACAGTCACCTATGTCCGGGCGGCTTGCGGCCGCCCAGTCCCCTCGACTCCGCGTGGAGGAACCCGTGCCCGACGACCGCTCGAACGGTGCTGAACTGCCCGTACTGGCCGACCACAACACCACCCGGTCCGCACTGACGTGCCGCTACCGGTGTGGCAGCGCCTGCTCCCACGATGCTCCAAACCGCTCCCTCAATACCTACTTCGGTGACGTAGTCCAGCACGCAATGTCCCGCAGAGGCGTACTCAAAGGGACCACGGTCCTCGCCCTGGCCGCCTCCGCCGGCGGCCTGACGGCAACGGCTGCCGCAGCCCCTGCGGAATCCGACCGCACGACGGGCGGACCGCTGCCGCGGGGCCTGCGCTTCGAGCCAGTGCCGCCGAACACCGCAGACGCCGTAACCGTGCCGCCCGGTTATGCGCAGCAGATCGTCATTCGCTGGGGGGACCCCGTACTCCACGGCGCGCCGCGCTTCGACCCGCGCCGCCAGAGCGCGAAGGCCCAGGGCCGGCAGTTCGGCTACAACTGCGACTACATGGCGCTGCTGGGCCTCCCCCGTCGTCACGGTCACCAGCTGCTCGTGGTCAACCACGAGTACACCAACGAAGAGATCATGTTCTACGGGTACGACCCTGCCAACCCCACCCGCGAGCAGGTCGAGACCGCCTGGGCCGCACACGGTCTGACCGTTCTCGTGGCGGCGCCGCGCATTTTGCCGAGCCGCCCCGCAACGCGCTCCCACTCGGCCTGGGGATACACAGCATGGGCGGCCCGGAGCCGTACGCGGCGGATTTCACTCCCGGGGACCAGCTCCTGCTGTACACCGACGGTGTCACCGAAGCCAGGGACCGTGCGAACCGCTTCTACCCGCTCGACGAGCGGGCTGTCCTGCTCGAGAACCCGGACCCCGAGGCGGCTCTCCGGACGTTGCGCGAGGACCTGGTCCAGCACGTCGAGGGGCCCCTCCACGACGACGCAGCGATGCTGCTGCTGCGATACCACGTCAGTGGTGACGGGCCGAGGCCGGCGGGCGACGGGGGCGGAGACCGCGCAGCAGCCGGGCACGATAGAAAAGGGGGCATGACCGAGAGAGCACAGTCCGCGGAGAGCGCCGGCGACGTCGACGCGGTGACCCGTGCCGTGCTGACCGCGTCCCGCCTGCTGGTGGCTGTCTCCGCACGCTCCCTTGCCGCCGTGGAGGACCGGGTAACGCTGCCCCAGTTCCGTCTGCTGGTGGTGTTGTCCACTCATGGGTCGGCCAAGCTGGTGGTGCTCGCAGAACTGCTCGGAGTGAACCCTTCGACAGCGACGCGCATGATCGACCGGATGGTCGCAGCGGGCCTGGCAGACTGGCACATCAATCCCGACAACCGGCGTGAGACCGTGCTGCAGCTCACGCACGAAGGCCGCAGGCTCGTCGACGACGTCACGGCCAGGCGCCGCCGGGAGATCGCATCGATCGTGGAGCGCCTCGCCCCGGGTCAACGCGCCGCGCTGATCGAGGCGCTCACCACATTCACCCGGGCCGGCGGAGAACCCGACGCAACTGTCGAGGACGGCGGCATCCACCCCCTGGGCTGGCCCGATGCCCCCTTGCAGCAGGGCAGTTGAACCACCCTTTGGGCAGGTCGCAGCCTGGGCTCGCTGGGGAGCCCCTTCGTCCTGCACGGCAAGGACACGGGACAACGGGCCAGTCGGTCGGCTGATGCGGTGCTCTGTGGACGGGCACGCGGTCGCCCGTCGTCCCTGCGGTCGCGCGCTCGTGACCGCTCATGATGCGCGCCACAATCTGCGAGTGGTCCGCTTGCCTCTGCCGGCTTACCGCCACGGGGCCGCGTGCTGGGCATTCGGGTTGGTGAGCATGCGGCGGGGATCGGCAGCGCGGACAATCGCGGACTCCACCGCAGCGACCCGGTCGGCCAGGAGGCCGAGAGCGGCGACGGCTCGGGTGAGCGGATCCTCCTCCGGTCCGCCCATGGCCTGGTGGCGTCTGTACGTGGAGGTGATCTCCGCCCAGCGGGCGGCCTGCTCCTTGGTGAGTGTGCCGCGCAGGGCGGCCAGCTTGAGGAGGTTGGATTCCGCTCCGGTGGTGAGGGTCTGGGCCTCGCCCGTGTAGTGGTCGTCGATGACGGCCGCGAGTTCGGCGTCGTTCATGACGGGCATGATGCGCTGGGCGATCTTGTTCATGTTGCGGTACGAACCTTGGAGCTGGAACGGTGGTTCGGTGCGGGTGGCGTCGGACTGGGCGGCGGAGGCGATGTACGCCTGGTTGACCGCGAGGACCGTCTCGCGCGCGGTGAGCAGGTGGCGCAGCACGGCGAGGATGCGGTCGAGCTCTGCCGGGGCATAGGGGTGGATGAGCCGGTCGCGACGGGCCGTGGGGTCTCCCCCATGGCCTTCGGCATGGGTGGTACCCCCAGCGGCCAGGCGGACGAGCAGGTCCAGGTCGGCGCGGTCGCGGCCGGCGAGTGGTGCGAGGACCGAGTTCGAGGTCAGGGCGTTCTCGACGAAACTGAGCGCGAAGGCGTCTTCCTTGCCGGTCAGGACGTCGCCGAGATTCCAGACGTCGGCGCGGTTGGCGAGCATGTCGGGGATGCGGAAGCGCTGCCCGGACTCGGTGTAGGGGTTGCCGGCCATGCAAACGGCGAACCGCTTCCCCCGCAGGTCATGGCCGTTCAGTGTGCGGGTGGCGTCGCACAGCGGGATGAACTTCTGCAGCAGTTCGGGAGAGGTGTGCTGGATGTCGTCCAGGTAGAGCAGGACGTTGTTGCCCGCCGCGAGCGCGAAGTTGATCTTCTCGATCTCCCGGCGGGCTGTGGCGTTCGGGGCCTCGGCCGGATCGAGTGACGTCGTCGCGTGGCCGAGCGCCGGACCGTCGACCTTGACCAAGAGCAGGCCGAGGCGGTCCGCGACGTACTCCATGAGGGTCGTTTTGCCGTAGCCGGGCGGGGAGACGAGGAGCAGCAGCCCGCTGTTGTCGGTCCGCCTGCTGTCTCCCGCGGCACCGAGCTGTTTGGAGAGGTTGTCACCGATGAGAGGGAGGTAGACCTCGTCGACGAGCCGGTTGCGCACGAACGACGACATGACCCGGGGACGGTACTCGTCCAGGCGAAGCCTGGTGCGCTCTGCCGCCACGAGGGTGCCGCGCAGCCGCTGGTACGCACGGAAGCCGGGCACCACCCGGTCGGCGAAGTCCGCCGTCCGGGCGAGGAATTCGTCCAGGCGGACCGTGAGGCTGCGCCGGGTGATCCGCGGGTGCGTACCGAGCAGACCGCTGACGGTGCTGGTCAGCGGGGCGTCGACATCGTGGCGCGGGAGGTCGGGGCAGAGCTCGATCGCGACGGCCTCGGCGAGGTCGCCGGCGTCGACGTCCTCCCCGCAGGCATCGGCGTACGACCTGAGCCAGCCTTCGACGAGCCGGTGAGCGGCGGCCGGGTCATCGTCCGCGAGGTGTGTCCGTATGTCCTCTTCGTACGGGGAGGAGCCGACGGCACGACGGAACTTGTCGAGCAGGGTGCGGGCCACGGTGCTGGTGGCGAAGGGCTCCCCCGAGGCGAGTTCCTCGACCAAGTACTCGGCGGCGATCGCTTGCCGGTGTGATCGCAGGCAGGGCAGTGTGGGCACGAAGGCGGCCATGGCATCGGTCAGTTCGGTGCGCAGCGCGTCGAGGACGGGTGCCGTCCCGAAGGTCTCGCGTGCCCGTACCAGCGATACGGCGTGGCGGGCCCATGCCTCGCGTGCCGACGGCGTCGTTCCGTACGTCCAGAAGAGCTGGGCCGCGGCGCGGGCGGCGGCCGGGTAGCGCAGCAGCCAGGCGTCCTCGCTCAGCCGCAGCACGGCTGCGAGGATGACGGCCGCGTCGTGGTCGTGGATGCCGCGCTCGTACCCCTCGTCGTACGCCGATTCGGCGGCCTCACGGGCGAGGGCGGGGAGATCGGTTCCGGCGAGCGCTTCGGCACCGTGCTCGGCCAGCAGCCGGGCGGCGAGGTGTTCGGCCCGGTAGACCTCGCCGTTCTCGGACGGGAGGAGCCGGCCCCAGTACGGACGGGTGTCCTGGAATTCCGGGGCTGTGACGGGCGAGCGGTAGTCGGTGCCGGTCAGGGCGAAGGCCATGCCGTCCTCGTGCGGGACGAGGGTGAGTTCCGTGGCCTGCGTGCTCACGGTGAAGCGGTGACGACCGAGCCTGATCGTTTCGCCGCCGTCCGCGTACAGCTCGGTACGGTCGCGCAGGGCTCGGCCGGCCTCCTGGCGCGCTGCCTTCAGCCGGCCCTCGAGCTCCTCCGCGCGTGTCTGGTCGCCGAGCGCACGGAGCTCCTGTGCGGTGCGGCGGACCTTTGCGGCCATGGGGTCGGAGGCGAAGTAGGTGTTGACCGCGTCCTGGGTGTCCAGGGCAGCCGCCCGGCGGGAGATCGCCTCCAGAACCCGCGTCGCCGACTCCGTGAGCCGTTCGGCACGCCGGGCTCGGGTGTCCTGGAGCGTCTGCCTGCGGGTGGAGAACGCCTCGTAGACCTCGGTGCGCTTGTCCGCGACGTCGGTGAGGAAGTCGTCGTGGTCGGCGAAGCGCGACTCCAGGTTCTCCATCTGGAGCAGCAGCCGGGCGAGCCGCGCGTCGCAGTTCTCCGGGGTGTCGGCGCCGGCCAGCGCACCGGTGACCCACTGGCCCAGCAGCGCGAATTCGGCGGCGAACTCGGCCCGGCCCTCGTGTTCGAGCAGGTCCCGGCGTCGGCCGGCCAGGGTGGCGCGGGCGCGGTTGACGCCGCCGAGGACCTCGGCGATCCGTTCCAGGATGGAGGTGCGCACGGTGGCGTCGCCGATCTCCAGGCCCGCGACGACCTCGGTGAGCGACTGCAGACCGAAGGCCTGCTCGTCCAGCCGCTGGGCGACCGGCCCTGCCTCCGCAGCAGTGATGATCGCCTCGGCGTCGGCGGTCAGCCTCTCGATCTCCGCGTCGTAGCCGGTGAAGGAGTCCTCGCGCTGGAGGAAGGCGACGGCGCGCTGCGCCGCGGAGGCGACATCGGCCTCCACATCCGTCGCGAGCTCGTCGATGCGCTCGGTGTCGGCGTACCGCATCTCCTTCAGCGTCAGCAGGTGCCCGTGTGCCTGGCGCAGTTCGGTGATGCGCGCGACCCATTCCCCGGCACTCGCGGGTGCCTCGCCGCGGATGCGCCGGACCAGGCGGGCGATGTGCCCGGCGGACTCGGCGAGCGCGTCGACCGCCTGTCGCGTCAGGTCCTGCACGGTCCGGAACTCGTCCAGCACCTGCTCGGCAGTGACGCGTACCTCGTCCAGCGGGGTTCGCAGATCCCCGGTCTCCGGGTCACCCAGCCAGTGGTGTGCGTCGGCGGTACGGGTGCATGCGGCGACGAGTGCCTCGTACGTTTCGGTGGTCGCGGCTGTCTCGGCGACCTGTCGGACGACGGCCAGGCAGCCGGACAGGCCGCGGACCAGGTCGGCGTTGCCGATCCTGGCGAGCGGCCCGGAGCCGACCGGAGCTGCGGCGGCGTACGTGTCCGATGCATATGGGCTCCGCCACACCTGCGCGGCGTGCACACGGGCCGGCTCCTCGGAGTCGGGCGTGCGCAGGACGACGAGTGTGCCGTCGTCGAGGAGGGCGTAGCCCTGGCAGGAGAAGGGGTTGGCGATCTCCTTGCGGATCTGGTTGTAGGACAGCAGCAGGCTGCGGCCGTCGAGGCGGGAGTGGAACGCGTACAGCACGTCCTCGCCGTTGGGGGAGCGCACCGCGCGCTCGAACTCCAGGTCCTCCGCAGTATTGGTGTCGAACCTCTTCACGGTGCCCGTGACCAGGCAGTATCCGCCGGGGAAGACGATGCCCTGGTCGTCGGGAAGACGGCGGCAGGACTGTCCGATGCCGTCGAGCCTGACGACGGACTTCGTGAGGGTGTTGAACACCAGATGGCGCTCGATGCCCTCCTTGTACGGGCGGATGCGCAGGAGGATCAGCGCGCCTGCGCGGGCGTAGGCGATGTCCGCGTCGGCGAGCGACTGCAGAGGCTCGTCGACCGGCTCGCTGTATATGCCCTGGTCGGACTCCGTGTTGTCCTCGGTTTTGACGGTGAGGCTGCCGCCGGCCGTCGTCACGAAGACGGCGCCGTCAGCCACGGAGACATGCGGATGCCGTCCGAGAACGTGGTCGTCGCGGATGGTCTCCACCCAGGCCACGTCATGTGCGGGCGGGTAGACGTGGTCGCGCTCCCCGCGGGCGTCCAGGAACCGTGCCCGCCCGTCCGCAGTGAGCTCCCAGCGCAGGACGCGGATGTCCTCGGCCTTCTCGCCGGTCCGGAAGACGGCGAGCACTCTGCCGTCGACCACGCGCAGCCGGTGCAGCCGTGCGCCCTGGAAGTAGCGGCACAGGGCCTCGAATTCCCGTACGAAGTCGGCGTCGTCGAGAAGGCCGGGGGCGGCGTCTTCCGCCAGCCGGTTCAGGTCAGGGTCGTACAGCGAGAAGACGTCACCGACCGTGGTCCGGGGTGTCAGCGCCCCGGAGGCGTTGTGGCCGAAGAGGAGTCTGTCGCCGACGGCGACGATGTCGCGCCCCACGCAGGCAGTCTCGGTGCTGATGCGCTCGGTGCCGGCCAGAGCGAATTCACCGGCTCCGAACTCTCCGATACGGGCCGAGTTGAGTGCCTCGGCGCGCCGGGCAAGCTCCGTGGCCTGCGCGCCGAGCCGGTCGCGCAGCACCTCGTACGTTCCGGCGTCCATGCCGCCCCTGCCGGTCTCCATGCCTTCTAACTCCCTTGTACGTGCCCTTGAGGTTCCGGAGCTGCTGACCCCCGTCACGGCAGCTCCGGAACCTCCGACCGCTCCCCCCCGGTCAGCTCTTCGCGCCGCCGTTCAGTGCGGTGAGCGGAGTGTCGGCGAGGCCGAGCTCGCCGGCTTTGTCGAGCAGTTGGCTCAGTTGGGCGGTGGGAGCGCCGCTTGTCTTCATGAGCTGCATCAGAAGCGCGGACACGGTCAGGTTCTGAATGTCCGCCGTCGAGACCGAGCCCAGCACCTTCGTCAGGTCGTCGGTGAAGGACGCCGAGCCGTCGAGCCATGGGCCGGCGAGCACCTGCGCGGTCTGCGAGTGCTGGACGAAGCCGTCGACGCTCTTACCGAGGGCGATCGACGACATCAGCCGGTCGAAGAAGACGGACTCGCCGCCGACGATGTTGATGTCGGCGTTCTCCAGGCCGGTGGCCAGCACCGTGGCCTGCGCCTCGGCGACCTGACGCTGCACGTCGAGCCCGGCCAGCCGGATGTCCTTCTCCGCCGCCAGACGCAGCCGGAACTCCTCGTGGGTGCGGGACGCCTCGTCCAGCGCCGCCATCGCGACCGCCTTCTCCGTGAGACCGGCAGCCTCGGCCTTGAGCTTCTCGCCGATTGCCGTGGCCTCCGCGAGCGCCTTCTCGCGGGCGCCCTGGGCCTCCGCCTTCAGCCGGGCCATGGTGGCCTCGGCTTCCGCGCGGCCCGCCTTCTCGATCGCGTCGGCCTCCTTCTCCCGTACCTGGACCGCCGCCAGGCCCTCGGCCGCGGCTTCGGCCTGGATGCCCTCGGCGAGGCGGACCTTGGCTCGGGCGTCCATGTCGGCGGTCTTGTGGCGGGCCTCAGCCAGGGTGAGTTCCTCCGCGGCACGGTGGACCGCGGCCTGCTCGGCGGCTTCGGCGGCCTTGATGTCCTTGACCAGCTTCTCCTGCGCCTCGGCCTCGGCGGCAATGACGACGGCCTGCCGCTTGCGCTCGGCCTCCTCCACCATCCGGAGCTTCTTGATGGACTCCTCCTGCTCAGCGACCGTACGGTCCACCGCAACCCGCTCGCGGATGACCTCGGCGATCTCCCGGCGCTCGGCCTCGACCTCCTTCTCCGCGGAGATGCGGGTCAGCTCGGTCTCCCGGTCCCTGGCGATGACCTCCAGCAGACGGTCTTTCTCTATGCGCTCGTTCTCGACGGCGATGACGCGCTCGCGGTTCTTCTGGGCGACGGCGACCTCGCGGGCCTGGTTCTCACGCTGGATGCCGAGCTGCTCCTCCGTCTTCAGGAAGGCGCTCTGTGCACGCAGCCGCTCCTCCTCGACCACCCGGGCCGTCTCGGCCTCCTCTCGGGCCCGTACGGTCTCGATCTCCCGCTTCTGCTTGATCTCGGCATCCGCCTGACGGCGCTCCAGCTCGAGGATCGCCTCCCGGGCGTCGACGTTCTGCCGGGTGAGCTCCTTCTCCTCGTGCCGCTGGAACTCATTGGTACGGACGTGCTCGACAGCCGTCAGCTCGGTGATCTTCCGGATGCCCTGGGCGTCCAGGATGTTGGAGGCGTCCAGCTGCGCGAGCGGTGTCTGCTCCAAATAGTCGATCGCCGCGTCCTCGAGGCTGTAGCCGTTCAGATCCGTGCCGATGACCTGGATGATCCGGTCCCGGAACTCGTCGCGCTTGGTGTAGAGGTCGGTGAAGTCGAGCTGCTTGCCGACCGTCTTGAGGGCCTCGGAGAACTTGGCGTTGAACAGGTCCTGCAGGGTCTCCTTGTCGCTGGCGCGAGCGGTGCCGATGGCCTGGGCGACCTTGACGACGTCCTCGACGGTCTTGTTGACCCTCACGAAGAACGAGATCCGGATGTCGGCCCGGATGTTGTCCTTGCAGATCAGCCCGTCCCGGCCGGTCCGCGTGATGTCGATGGTCTTCACCGAGATGTCCATGACCTCGGCCTTGTGGAGCACGGGCAGGACGACCTGCCCGGTGAAGGTGACGTCGACCTTCCGCATCTTCGACACGATCAGCGCCTTGCCCTGCTCCACCTTGCGGAACAGCCGGCTGATCACGAAGAGCATGGCGATGGCGATGAGCAGGACAACGGCGATGAGCACACCGATGCCCATAGTGATGGCATCCATGAAAAATCCCCTGGTGAGAGGTGAAAGCTGAAGGCTGAGGGCAGCGGCGGTGTCAGCCGCGCGGGTCGAGCGCCGTGTCGAAGGGCGCGACCCAGAAGAACTCGCCGGCGTCGTCGTACGCGTACAGCAGCCCCGTACTGCCGAGCGCCAGGACGTCGGTCCCGGTCTGGCGGACCTGGACGACCGCCGTGGAGCCGTCCCGCGCGACGACCTCCGCCTGACCGAACTCCGCGTCCACCCGACCCGTGCGGATGGTGCAGGTCAGCCCCAGGAAGTCCTGCCGGGACGGCCCGGGTTCATCGGGGAACAACTTCGCCAGCGGCCCAACAAGCAGCCGCGTCACCCTCCAGGCCACGAAGAGCGAGGCGAACAGCAGCACCGCGCCGAGCAGATGGAACGCGACGCCGGACACACCGGTGCGAGCCAGCACGACGGAGCCGGTGAGACTGCAGAACCAGCCCAGGGCGATCAGCAGCGAGACCGACACGGCAACCGGCACTCCCCCGAGGTGCAGCGCGTCGGTGTCCACGTCGGAGTCGAACGTGTCGGAGTCGGCGGCGCCCAGCAGCACGAGCAGCCAGAAGGCGATGACGACCACGAGCGCGGACGTGAACAGCAAAGTAGGGAAGCCGACAGCGGTCTCCAGGAACTCGGCCATCGTCATCCCCCTCGTAACTGGACCGAGGCCACATGGCGCCTTCGGAAGGGACACGGCTTCTTTCCGGCTTCCGGCAGGTAGCTGTCCGCTGTCGTCCGCTGTCCTCGGTGTGATGGATCCTGACAGCCCAGCAATCCTGTTCGCATTGCCGGCCACCGGCAATCTTTACGTATCCTTGATGCCGGTCACCGCACGCTGGGAGGCCATGCCACTCCGGACCACCCGTGTCAGGAAGTCGTCATTGGCGTCAAATAGCCTGGAGGGGCAGTGGCGGAGCAGGAGATACCCGAGACGTATCTGGAGGGGTATGCCAAGGCTCTCGCGGGTGCCTGCGCGACCAGCCGCAGACTGACCCGCGACGAGCTGGAATCGCTACGGAGCCAGGGCGAGCGGGCCGCAGAGGCAGGCATTGGACTGCGCGTGCTGGTCCGGGCCCATCTCGCGGCCGCCCAGACGGTCCGGCCCGGCCTCACGCCGGCCAAGGCCGACCACCTTCTCGCCGCTGTCGAGCAGGCCGTGGACGCCTTCGCCGAGGGTCACGAGCGAGCACAGCGTCTAGCGGTGCGCCAGGAAGAGGCGGCCCGCCGGGAGTTCATCGACGACCTGCTCTACGGGCGCAGCGACCTGGGCCGTCTCGCTGAACGCGCCGAACGCTTCGGACTGCTGTTGTCCCATGCTCATGCGGTCGCCGTGGCGGAGGGCACCGTTCCGCACGACGACGGATCCCCCATCACGCGCAGAATCGAGTCCTCGCTCGTTGCGCGTTTCGGGAACCGTCGCATCCTGTTGACCACGAAGGACGGCCGGCTGATCTGCATCGCTCCGGGTGACCAGTCCGACGTGCTCAGCTTCTTCGCCAAGCAGGCCTATGCGGCGACAGGCGATGGCCAAGTGGCTGTTGGCCGCGCCCATACCGGCGCCGGAGGAGTCGTCCACTCATACGAGGAGGCGCTGAACGCCCTCGAGCTGGCCGACCGCATGGGCCTGGGGGACCCTGTGCTGCACGCCTCGGATCTCTTGGTCTACCCGGTGCTGACCCGGGACCGGCAGGCCATGGCCGAGCTCGTGCGCAGTGCCCTCGGCCCGCTCAAAAGCGCCCGTGGCGGGGCCCAGCCGCTGATCGACACGCTCGCAGCGTACTTCGACACGGGCTGTGTGGCCGCCGAGGCGGCCCGGCGGCTCTCTTTGAGTGTGCGGGCGATGACGTACCGGCTCGACCGGATCCACAAGCTCACGGGCGCCGACCCAGGAGACCCCGTCCACCGCTACACCCTCCAGACGGCGGTCATCGGCGCCCGCCTGCTCGACTGGCCGAACCAGGACCTCTGAGGAGTCAGGGCCGCGGGCCCGGGCGGGGTGCAGTCCGCCCCAGGATCTCCGCCAGCCCGCGGCGGGTTGCGGCGAGGACGACACGGTCCTGGGACTGCAGGACGTAGCCGGGGTGGAGGTCCCACAGCAGTCCGGCGCTCCCGCCACCTCCGTCGGGTCGCGTCGCGGCCAGATCGGGACGGCGCTCGGCGGGCTCGGCCGTGTCCAGGGCGATCACTCGCCACGCACCGGGCCGGAACGCCTCGGCGACCGTCAGGCCCTCGAACTGCGGATGCCCGGCGACATCGAGCGCGGCGAACAGCAGCACCTTGCGCTCGACCGGGATGGCACCAAGAATCTGGCGCCCCATCATCGCCCCGGCGAACGCGGGCGCGGCGAGCGTGGAGACACTTCGGCTGCGGGTGAGAGCCTCGGGGTGCGCGGCCCGAAGGGTGCGATAGACAGCGGTGGCGAAGTCGTCGTCGTACAGGCGCAGCGCCACCCGCAGATCCGGCTTGACGGTACGGGCGTACAGCGCCGCCTCCAGATTCGTGGTGTCGGCGCTCGTCAGAGCCAGCAGGGCATGGGCACGGTGAACCTTGGCGGCTTCCAGCACCCCCTCCTGGGTGACATCGCCCAGCACCACGGGTACGCGCAGCCGCCGTGCCAACGGGATGCCCCGCGCTTCCGGGTCCTCCTCGACGCACACCACCGGAATGTCGAGTTCACGCAGCCTGCCCAGGACCCGGGTGCCGACCTTGCCCAGACCGAGCAGCACCACGTGCCCGGACAGTCCCCGCGGCGGCCGGAGCAGCGCGTGCGCTCCGCGGAACGCACCCAGGGCCTCCAGCGCACTGGCCACGAGAACCGGCAGCAGCGCAAGCCCCACCAGCCCGGCAAGAAGCTGCAGCACCTGACGGGCGGTGGGCTCACCCACCGCCGGATCCCCGATGGCGAACAGATCGAGAAGCGTGAGATAGACGGCGTGCAGGGGGTGGTCACCAGTGGTGAGCCAGGAAGCAATGGCCAGGACAATCACGGCCGCGGCACCACCGGCGAGGGCCCAGCGCAACCTCCGCGAGAAAATCTCGCCGAGTGGGGCGCCGCGGCCGACCAGGCGACGGGGCAGCACCTGTGGCCCCGCGTACGAGACCGCCTCCAGGACCACCGTCCCCCGTCCGGTCGCCGCCGTGACCGTGGCATCGTCGGGCAACAGCAGCGGCCCCTGGACGCCGCTGCTGTCGGATCCCTCCGCACCCGCCGGGTCGTTCGTCGTGGACGACAGCAGGGCGAGCGTGCACAGACCGGGATCCGGTACCTCCCCACGCCCGGGCGGGGTGCGCTCCACGGCGCGCAGCAGCAGTCCGTCAGCCTGGACGACCTTGCTCGTTCCGGCCACGGCAGTTGCCGCGAGCGCGGGGGCGGCGGTGTCGGCATCGGAGAGCACCGTGGTGGAGGCGTCCAGCGCCACCGGATCCAGGCCCGGCGTCGCGACCAGGGCGGCCTGGTCGAGCAGCCCCTCCAGATGCTGGCCCAGCTTGCGGTTGTAGAGCCGGATCACCAGCCGTAGACGGGGGTTGAGCCGACGGGCAGTCAGCGCTGCCCGGATGTTGGTCTCATCGTCGTCGTACACCAGGGCGAGCGCCGCGGCCTGCTCCACACCCGCCTCGCGCAGCGCCTCGTCCAACGGCTCGGTCGCCTCCACCTCCCGCACAGGGAGCAGGAATTCACCGCTCGAGCCCACCGCGTCGGCGCCGCCCGGCCGGGTGACTGCGGCGGACACCCGCCCGAAGAGCGCCGAGGCCCGGAGCCTGTTCGGAGCCACGGTCGGCCGTCGGCTCACGGATGAGCGGGAAGACGGTACAAGGAGCGTCACCCTCTCCCCATAGACATCGTGCAGCTCGGCAGCGAGGCGCGTAGCAAGTGCGTCGTCGCCACAGACCACCATCTGCCCTGTCGGTGTGGGCTGTTGAGCCTGCTGAGGAACAAGTGAGGACACGAACCCAAGACTGCCCTGCGCGGAAGTCGGATGCATTCCCGGGTGCTGCACGCACAGGCAAGCTCGCGCCGCCGTACGCGACGTGCGGGTGCCTGACCCGCGCCGCGGCCCGGCTCCTGAGCAGGTCCGTACACACCCTGCGCCCTTGGTGTGTACGGCCTGCTCGCCTGCGTTTCAGCAGGTGAAACGGCATCTGGTGGGATCACGGGCAGGCGGTTAGGGTATGAGGAACGCGTCAGCAGCCGCCCACGGCGGCGGTATCGGACGCGGGGTGTGCCGGGAAGTCTGGTCGGCGTCCTAGGGGCCGTATGCCCTCACGCCGATGCCCCGGAGGTCTTTTCTGATGGCCGCTGCCCCCCGCGAGCGTTCCACCTTCCTCGGCCTGCTGCCATGGCCGGAACGCACAGCCGTGACCCAGGCACTGCGAACGGAAACGGTCGGCGGACTGGTGCTGCTCGCCGCCGCTGTGGTGGCGCTGGTGTGGGCGAACACTCCGTGGAGCGGGGCCTATGAGCAGGTACGCGACTTCCACTTCGGCATTCGCGCACTCGGCCTTGACCTCTCGGTCGAGCACTGGGCCGCTGACGGACTGCTCAGCATCTTCTTCCTGGTCGCCGGGATAGAGCTGAAGCGCGAGCTCGTTGTCGGGGAGCTGCGCACCCCCGCCACAGCCGCGCTGCCGGTCGTCGCTGCACTGTGCGGCATGGTGGCGCCGGCCGCCGTGTACGCGGCCACCGCCGCAGCCTACGGGGGCAGCCTGGACGGCTGGGCCGTGCCCATGGCCACCGATATCGCCTTCGCCCTCGCGGTCCTTGCCGTCCTGAGCACCCACCTGCCCGCCGCGCTCCGCGCCTTTCTGCTCACGCTCGCCATCGTCGACGACCTCGGCGCGATCCTCATCATCGCGATCTTCTTCACCAGCGATCTGAACTTCGTGGCCCTGGGCGGAACCCTCGCCGGGCTGGTCGTCTTCTACGTTCTCCAGCGCTTCCGCGTCACGGGCTGGTGGTGGTACGTCCCGCTCGGCGTCGCCATCTGGGCCCTGATGTACAACGGCGGCGTCCACGCCACCGTTGCCGGCGTGGCCATGGGTCTGATCCTGCGCACCACCCGCGACAAGAACGAGACCGCTTCACCCGCCGAGCGGACCTCGCACCTGCTGCACCCGATCTCGGCGGGCGTCGCCGTGCCCCTCTTCGCGCTCTTCGCCGCCGGCGTCGGCGTCTCCGCCGCCTCCCTTGGCGAGGTGTTCACCCGTCCGGAACCGCTCGGGGTCGTCCTGGGTCTCGTCATCGGCAAGACCATCGGCATCTTCGCCGGCACCTACCTCGCCGCCCGCTTCACACGAGCCAAGCTCAACCCCGAGCTGGCCTGGGCTGATGTCCTCGCGCTCGCAGTCCTGGCCGGTATCGGCTTCACCGTGGCACTGCTGATCGGCGAACTTGCTTTCCCCGATCCCTCCGAAGCCGAACACATCAAAGCCGCGGTACTGCTCGGCTCCCTCATCGCCGCCTCTCTCGCCGCCCTCCTGATCAAACGCCGCAACAGGATCTACCGCCGCCTGTACGAAGAAGAAACACGCGACGACGACGCCGACGGCATCCCCGACATCTACCAGCGCACCGGCTCCGGCCTCCAATAACGCGAAGGCGGAAGCGATGCACTGGACGCGCGGGGGAAATTTTCGGGCCGAACCGAGCTGCGACCAGCTTCTCAAGAGTGCTGTAGTCGCTCCTGGCCACGTCGCCCGCGCCTCGATGCGAGGGAGAGAGTGTCGAAGGCGTAGTAGTCGCCGTTCCGGACCTCACCGGCCTACCGGGAACGCAGCTGGCAACACTTCGTATCGCCCCGCCCGTGCTCCTACCATGTTGATCCCGTGGCCCCCGCCACGGCGACCCGCACCGGTGCAGGGCAAAGACTGGTGACCGGGCGCCGAGTGCTGGCCCCGTCCACGTAAGGACGTTCAAAGGAACCACATGAGCCAAATGCCCGACACGGCCAGATCCGTTCGCGCCATGCTCTTCGTCGTGGGCGCAATGAGCATCGTCGCTGGCCTGTGGTTCGCGGTGGTCGCAGCCATCCTGGAGACCGGTGCCCTGGGTCAGCTGATGGTGGGCTTGCTCCTCCTTGCGGCGGGCCTGTTCGCGACGCTGGCCGTGGCCTCGATGGTCATTGCGGCGAGGTTCGCCAACGGCGGCAACGGCGTCCGAGTCGGCGCGGTCGTCATCGGCTCATTGATCGTCACCGGCAGCGCGGTCACCGTGATGACACATCACGGCGCGTGGGGCGTTGGCGGGGCAGTCGGCATCCTCGTGATCGTCCTCTCTACGAGGGAGGACACCAGAGACTGGTTCGCCCGTCCGCACCAGTGAGAAGGCCGCTGACGCCGAAGCGACTTCCCCATGCTGCGATCGAAACTCCGGTACTTGCGGCGCGCCGCGCTCTCCCCGAGCACGAGACGGGTGAGCGCGTGGCCCACCTGGTGGCCGGCAGGATGCGATGCTCCACTTCATCGAATCGACCACATCCAGCAGCCTGCTGGTCATGGCCCCGGCGTCCGCCGCCTGCTTCCGCGGACGTACGCGCCGGGGGACCGCCAGAGCGGGGGGCCGGCTGCTTCTGGGCCAACCACAACCATCAGCATCTGACAGCCCCTCACGACATCACGCCGACAAGGCCCGCCGCACTGCCCTAATTGCCACGGCGACGGCGACGGCGGCTGGTAGGTCGGCGGCGCCTTCCCGGAGATGAACGCGTGCGGCTGCTGGTCCGACCGGCGCGATCTCCGTATCCGGCTCCTGCCTCACCTGCCGTTCCCCGACGAACACCGTTCGGAAACCGGGCCGGGCGGCCCACCACGCGGTGCGGCCGCCACGCCCCCTCCACGACAAGGAGAACCCCCGCACATGACCACTACCATCCACGGCTCCCCCACCGACAAGAACCTGGACGCCACCTGCGCCTCGGTCGCAAACGAGATTATTGGAGTACGCGCGGACGGCAAGGCCTCCTTACTACTGGCCTTCAACGGCGCCGTGCTCGCCGGACTCGCCAGCGTCACCGACAAGGAGCTGCCGCTGCCGACCAAGGTCTTCGGTGCGCTCGCCGTCCCTGCGGCGCGCGGTCGACCTCAGCCTCGCCGCCCTGGCCCTGCTTGCGCTGGCCGCCACCGGCACCGCGCTGTGACACGGCGGCAGCGATGACCACCCATACCCGCGTCGACCGCGTCCGCGCCTCGGCCGAAGCTCGCCCTCCAACAGATCCAAGACGAACTCACCGGCGACATCGACGCACAGGAGCTCGCGGAGATCCTGCGCGAGCTCCGTCACGAAGCTGACCCGCAGGACGGCGGCCTCGGCTCGCTCTCGCAGCTGCTCACCGTCGCCGCCCACACCGCCGAACGCCTCGAACCCGATGGCGACGGTGATGCCTCGTGCCCGCTGCACGAAGCCGCCGCGCTCCTTACCGACAACACCGGCCAACGCATCCACTGGGCCACCCGCGTCCTGGACCCGCAAGGAGAACGCATCCCGTGACCTCACCGCTCTATCCGAACCTGCCAGAGAACGCCCTGGTGATCCTCATCGGAGCCTCTGGCGCCGGAAAGTCCACGCTCGCCAACACCTGGCCCACGACGCAGGTCCTCTCCCTCGACGCCCTGCGCGGTGTCATCAGCGATGACCCCGGCAGCCACGACGCCACCCCAGATGCCGCCGACGCGCTGGCCTTCATCCTGGAGCGCCGTATGGCGCGCCGCCTGAATTTCTCTGAACTAGGCCTCAGAAGCCGTATCTCAACCGAACGTGATGCCTTGATTTCTGCTGGTCAGGCATGGTTTTGCTCGGGGTGAGGGAGGCATGCGGCGTCTTGTGTC